>CAIKNB010000152.1 GCA_903828685.1 Candidatus Uhrbacteria bacterium
CCTGGTCATGTTTCTGCGGCTGATATTTTTTGTCCACGAAAACGAAGCGCCCGGTCATCTTGAGATGCGCCGTTAGCCCTGAACCGTCCGTGAATTTCCAGATAAGAAGTTTTGCCCGGCGCGTAATGCTCTGTATTTTTTTGCCTACGAGGCCGGCCACGAACTTTTTGCCGCTGGGGAATTCACGCCCGGACTTCAAAAGCGTAACGGACTTGATGGTCCGTCCTTGCAGTTTCTCATTCAGTTGCTTGGCGATTGTTTCTACCTCTGGTAGCTCCGGCATACGAAATATTTGGTAGCTAGTAGCTTGGGTCGTTCCCCTAGCTACTAAATGCTAGCTACTAGCTACTTTCTAAATCAATGGTTTCCCCGTCATTTCAGCCGGCTGCGGAATCTCCATCAGCTTAAGGATCGTCGGCGCCACGTCGCCCAACATGCCGACAGGAGTAGTCATGGAAAGATCGCCACCGACCACATCGCCCGCGGGCGCACGCATTCCTTCGAACTGCTTGCCGATGATAAGGAGCGGCACCGGATTGGTGGAGTGCTCCTTGTCCATCTCGCCGGTCATGAGATTTTTCACTTCTTCGGCGTTGCCGTGGTCAGCCGTCACCAGGCTCACTCCGCCTACGGCCAATGCCGCATCCACGATCATGCCCATGGCCTTGTCCGTGATTTCATTGGCCAATACGGTGGCCTTTTCGTCGCCCGTATGGCCGACCATGTCCGGGTTGGCGAAATTCAAAATGATCAGATCGTAAGTGCTTTTGGTGATTTCTTCGACTATCTTTTCCGCGATCTGCAAAGCCGACATCTCCGGCGCCTTGTCGTAAGTCGAGACGCGCGGACTGGGGATGATGACGCGATCCTCGCCCGGGAACTCGTTCTCCACCATGCCGTTCATGAAGAACGTGACGTGCGCGTATTTTTCCGTCTCTGCGATATGCAGTTGCTTCAGCCCGGCATCTGACACGACTTTGGCCAGGCAGTTGTCGATGATCTGCGGCGGATAAGCCACGGCCACAGGCAGATCCTTTTCGTATTCGGTCATGCTGACGAAAAACAGATTCGGGATCTGCTGACGCGGGAATTTTTCGAAACTCGGCAGCACGAAAGCTTTGGTTATTTCGCGCGCGCGATCCGGACGGAAGTTGAAGAAGATGACTGAATCGCCGGATTTGATGGTGGCCACGGGCTTGCCGCCGCGCATCATGACCGTAGGCGGGATTTGTTCGTCGTAGATCTTTTGGTCGTAATAATGTTGGATGGCTTCTTCAGCCGAGTTGGCTTGCACGTCAGACTTGCCTAACGCCATGGCCTCATATGCTTTTTGAACGCGATCCCAGCGGTTGTCGCGGTCCATGGACCAGTAGCGTCCGGCGATGGTCGCGATCTTGCCGAGCTTGAACTCCTTGAGTTTGGCTTCCAATTCCTGGATAAAACTCAGCCCGCTATTGAAGATGGTGTCGCGTCCATCCAAAAAAGCATGGATGAATACGCGGTCGAACTTTTGCCGCGCGCACAAATCCAGCAGCGCGAACAAGTGCGTGTCCGAAGCATGCACGTTGCCCGGAGAATCCAGACCCATGAGATGCAAATCGCCTCTGGTCTTGCGGCAGTGTTCGATGGCCTCGAGCAGCGCTTTGTTATTGAAGAACTCCCCGTTCTCGATGGAAAAGCTGATGCGCGGCAGGCTTTGAAAAAAGATGCGCCCGGCCCCGATGGTCAGATGGCCCACTTCGGAATTGCCCATCTCGCCCCAGGACAAACCCACGGCCGAACCCGAAGCCATGAGCGTCATGGCTGGATAGTTCTCGATGTACCTGTGGAAATTGGGCATCTTGGCTGCCGTTACGGCATTGCCGTCAGCCGGCGGCGCCACTCCGAAGCCGTCCAATACCATGAGCACGATGGGTTTAGGTCTCATACGGTCATGATATCAGGCGGTGGCCGGTCATCTCCTTGGGTTTTTCCACGCCCAAGAGCCACAAAGCCGTCGGCGCCACGTCGGCCAACGTACCGCGGCGCAGTTTAAAACTGCGTAAACCTTCTCCCGCAACCAATAAAGGCACCGGGTCCGGATTATGTTCGGTATCCGCTCCTCCGTGCGGCGAGAGCATGCATTCGATATTGCCATGATCCGCGGTCACGATAAGCGTGCCTTTTAATTTTTGCAGTTTGTTCCAGATCAAGCCCAGTGCGTCGTCCAGCGCCTCGCAAGCTTTGATGCCGGCCGGCAGGTCGCCGGTATGGCCTACCATATCAGCGTTGGCAAAATTGGCCAGGACAAAATCATAACCTTTGTCTAACGCTTCAACCAAACGACGTGCCAACTCATCGGCATGCATGCGCGGCACATGGTCATAGCGCGGTACGCGCGGCGAAGGCACGCGGATGCGCTCTTCGCCAAAACGCGGCCGGTCATAACCGCCGTTCAGGAAGTATGTGACTTGCGAAAACTTTTCCGATTCCGCGGCATACAGCTGCTTCTTGTAGCGCAAAGCTTCCACGACGGTGCCTTGCACTTCGCGGTGCGGCCAGGCGGCGATGACGCTGTCTAGATCCTTGCCGAATTCGGTCAAAGTCACGAAGTGCAGGTCACGGCGGAAAACGCGGCGTTTAAAGGAATGCGGCTCGTTAGTTTGGAAATCTTTCATCACGAACGGTTTGGTCAATTGGCGCGCGCGATCGCTACGCAGATTCCAAAACACCACGCCGTCGTGATCCGAGATGGGTGCGATGCAGGTATTGTTGCTGCAGATGACCGTGGGCGTGATGAACTCGTCGCTCTCGCCGCGATTGTACGATTGAGTGATGGCTTGGATGGCCGATTCCGAGGATACGCCTTGGCCCAAGGTCAGCGCGTTATACGCCAACTCGGTGCGCTCCCAAAAACGATTGCGATCCATGGCGTAAAAACGACCCATGATGGTGGCGATGACGCAGCGCGGCGGAAGTTGTTTTTCCAGCTCGGCTACCAGGTGCGCGGCATAGAACGGAGATGTGTCGCGGCCGTCGGTAAACAGATGCAGAGCCACGTGTGGCAGGTTCAGACCTGAAGCGAACTTGATCAAAGCTTTAATGTGATGCGGCGAAGCATGTCCGCTCTTGCCGTTGGTCAAGAGCCCCATGAGATGCAAGGTGCTCTTGTTGCGGATGCAATGCGCCGCCACTTGCAAAAGCGCCGGATTATCTTCGAACGAATGATCCTCAATAGATTGGTTGATGACGACTTGATCGGATTCCACGGGACGTCCGGCTCCGATAGTGGCATGGCCGGCTTCGGAATTCCCCGGTTGGTTCTCAGGCAAGCCCACGGCCTCGCCGTCAGCATTCAGCTCGGTATGCGGATATTGGCTCAACAATTTGCGCCATACCGGCATTTTTGCCTGCGTCTCGGCATTACCCTCGGCGGGACGCGCTAATCCAAAGCCATCCCATACCAGAGTCACTAACGGACCCGGACTGCGCCGGCTTAAAGCTTTTTCCTGTGCCATATGCGCTACATATCATAACTGCCCGTACAGGCTTGGACAAGCGCTTAATTAAGCCATTATCCGCAAGAGAAATTATTGTATCGCCAATCTTGACAAAATCGCCAATTTAAGGTATATTCATTCATTCCCTTTGGTCGCATTGCGCCCAAATCGGGAAGGAAAATCGCACAATTGACAACAAGATCCTTTGGGATCGCAACATGATCCTATTTGGATCGGGAGATTATGATGAGCGAAAACGACCATGACAGCGAAGCTGATGCAGGGGAAACTGACGACGCAGCCGAAAATTTCGGCGAGGAGGATAGCATGACCAGCGAACGACCCGCAGCACAAAGCAAGGGCTCGGCCGCTGTAACGCCGACTCCCAGGCCAGTCAGTCTGCGCCGCGGCCCCTTGGGCATTGGCGTACGGCCGACAGCCATCGTTACCGACCTTGGAGTTGGAGCGGCCGTGCAGTTTGCCGCCAAGCCGTCGGTTGCCAGAACCAATCTCGGTCTGGGCCAGCATCAGAGCCCTCCGGCCATGCCGGCTTTCGATTTGGCTCGCGACGGCATCACACTGACAGCGGAAAGCTTCGAGCGCTTTTCCCACCTGCTTGCTCAGCCGCTGGCTTACGCCGACCTCAAGGACGTAACGCCGGAAAAAATCGGCCAAAGCATGTCAAAGAAGGTGGCCGAAAGTTTGACCGGCAACATGAAGGTCCATGAAGCATGGCTCTATGCGGCTAAGTGGCTATTCAAGAACGCACACGAGGCCAAGGGACTAGACGCAAATCAGGTCAAGCATCTCGAGGCGTTGGTTCAGTACTACGTCTGGATGCTTGAGCGCTTGGTTAATGGCAAGGAAGAGGCATCTGCCCTCAGGCAAAGTAACCTCTGGATCGAGCTGCAGACCAAGGCGCTAGTCAAGCCGGTCCAAGCCGCGCCGCCCCAACTCCCGGCTCCTCAAGCCGAAGTCGTGGCGCCCAAGGCAACAGACCAAGTACCGCCCAGCGCTCCTGTCCGAGCCGTAACCGTTCTGTACTTCGAGATCTCCGATGATCAGAACGTGCTTACGACCAGAATCGCCAAGAGCATCATCAAGGTCGGACGGCATCCCAATTGCCATCTGCGCCTGCATGGAGAAGGCGTTGGCAGGATGCACGCCGTGATCGAGGCGGCGGCAGCGGACAACATCGTGCTGATCGATATGGGCGACAAGTCTTGCACCAAGGTCAACGACAAGATCGTGTCAAAGATCAGTCTCAAGATCGGCGACAAGATCCAAGTTGGCTCCGTGAAATTGATACTCACCGCAGTGGAGACGCATACGGTCTCCGCCGAGTACAACACGGAATGTCCGAGGTGCTACTTCCCCAACGCTAGCAACGCAATGAGTTGCAGCTACTGCGGAACGCCCATGGCCGGCCTGCCGACCAAGCCCGAACAGATCAAGCCTCAGCCGCGGCCAGCGGATGACGGCGAAATCTCGGTTCGGACTGAACCGGCGAACGGCGACCTCGAAACGGATGAGCCGACGCTGGAAGCAGCGCACGAGCCGTGCCGCAACCAGGCTTTGCCTCCGCCTCCGCCTTCGCCTTCGCAAGGCGACGTGGCCAAGGTGTCATTGAACACCCCGCCGCGCCTCTCGCATACGCCTGAGGAGCTGGAAGAGCGCATGTCGTCGGTCGCGGCATCCGGTCCTCTGGACCAGTCTGAACCGGCGCCCGAATCGCTTCGGCCGCCTCCTAAGGCTGAACCAGTGCGCAAGGCTTCGCCCGCTGATGCACCGAAGAACCGCAAACCAGGAAACTGGAGGGTTCTTCTGGGCATCATCTGTATCATCGGCCTGTTTGGCGGCTTAGCCGTCTTGGCAGTCCCGATGCTGCAGGGCAAGCAAGCTTCTAGCGAATCCGCAGCCATGCCAGCCCAGACTTCAATCCGGTCCATGCCGGTTGCGGAGCCAGCTCCAACCGCTGCCTCTGCTCCTTCAAGGATCGAATGTTTTGGCAGGACAGTGCTGAAGAGCAGCGCCGGTTGTTTCGACATCCGGCCATGCCGCATCTGCGCTCCCGACCAAAACACGCCGCAAACTTGCAGCAAGGTCTCATCCGCCCAACTCCAAAAAGAGTTTGGACAAGCGGACCCAGCCTGCTTCAAGGACTAGGCACTCGCTCTCCCCCGCATCTGACAAGGTGCGGGGGAGATTTATTTTCCAAACTTAATGCCGCGCCGAAAGTTTGAGGATAGCCGCGTAGTCGTCCCGCGCTTCGGCCTTGTTGGCTTTTTCATGTCCGCATTTCACGCAGCGATGCAATATCACGTATTTCCCCTGCTTGATTTCCATACCCACTGGTTCCATGAGTCCGCCGCAATCAGCCGCGCGGTCTCCGGGATTGATATCAACATGCTTGCTCCATAAACATTTGGGGCAATGGTTGGTGTAGCCCGTGCCCGTGACTTTGAAGCTACACTTTTCACAGACGAAATCCTCTTTCACGCGCGTGAACTTTTTTGCGCTGCCGATCTTTTTTTGCGCCATAAGCAGCCGCCGTGAAACTTAAACTTTTTCCAACGGCGGGAATAGCACAGTTCCGGGACGCAGCTCGGTTCCGGGCTTCAATCCGCCCCAGGCCTTCAATACTTCCAATCCTTTGCTCCGCTCGCTTGCCGCATCCTGCCCGAGTTGGATCAGGATGCCTTCAGCCACGTGCGGCATGACCGGCTCAACCATCCAAGCGAATTGCCGACAGGCTTCCAATAACGCATAAAGCACAGCCGCGGTTTTTTCCGGATCTTGTTTGATAAGTTTGAACGGCTGGGTTTGTTCCACGAGTTTATTGGCCGTGGTCAAAGAAGCGCCCTGTGCCGACCAAATCGCTTCCAACATATGATCCAGACGTGCGGCTTGGATTTTATCTTCGATTATTTGCCACAGAGCCGCGAGTCCGGACGCGCCGGTCCATTCGGTGTCGGCAAAAGCCTGGCTAGCGGATGCGGCATCGACGTTCGGGACTTTGCCGTCAAAATATTTTGCGCTCATGGCAATCACGCGATTCACCAGATTGCCCAAACGATTTCCCAAGTCGCTTGAATAGCGATCCTCCAACCGCGCCAGGGAAAAATCCCCGTCTTCGCCGAACGGAATCTCGCGCAGCAAAAAGTAGCGCACCGCATCAAAAGGAAAAGTTTTCGCCAGCTCCAGCGGATCCACGGCATTGCCCAAAGATTTGCTTATCTTGTAACCCTCGATGGTGAAAAAGCCATGCGCAAACACGCGCTCGGGCAACAGCGGCGAACCGTCGGCCGCCTGCAGCAGCGCGTCTGATTTGGCCGCGCTCATGATCATAGCCGGCCACAGCGCGCAGTGGAATTTGATGATGTCCTTGCCCACCAGATGCAGCGTGGCTGGCCACCATTTTTTGAACAGCTCGTCGTCCGTGCCGTAGCCCACGGCCGTCATGTAGTTGATGAGCGCGTCGAACCACACGTAGATGCGCTGGCTCTCGTCGCCCGGCACCGCAATGCCGCAGGCCAACTTTTTCGCTTCGCGCGAGATGGAAAAATCCTCGTAAGCGCGTTCCACGTAGCTCTTGATTTCGTTGTAGCGGCTCACGGGCTGGATGAACTCGGGCTTGTCGCGGAACAGCTGCAGCAGATTCTCTTTATACGCTGACGCGCGGAAAAAATAATTCTCTTCTTTGACCTTCTGCAACGGACGGTTGGGATGCAGCGGACATTTGCCGTCCATGAGTTCGCTCGGCGTCTTGAATTCCTCGCAGCCCACGCAATAGTCGCGCTCGTAATCCGCTTTGTAGATGTCGCCGGATTTTTCTACGGCGCGCCAAAAGCGCTCCACGCCCTTGTGATGCCTTTCCTCGGTGGTGCGGATGAAATCATCGTATGAAATTCCCAGCTCGCGCCAGGTGTTTTTCCAGATTTCGGCCATGAAATCAAGATACGTCTGCAGATCCGTGGCGCCGGCTTTTTCCGCAGCTTCCAGATTCTTCTGGCTGTTCTCGTCAGTGCCGGTCAAAAAGAAAGTCGGCACGCCGCGCAAACGATGGGCGCGCGCCAAAGCATCGGCCGCGATGGTGGTGTAGGCCGAACCGATGTGCGGTTTATCGTTGACGTAATATATCGGCGTAGTGACGTAGTAATGGTTTTTCATACGGTACTAATTCAGAAAATACTGATTATATGTCGGCGAATAAGTCGGCGAAAGCGAAGGTTTAAGCTGCGGATCCAAAACGATGTTGAAAATAAGATTGCCGAAAACAGTCACATCGTCTTCAACATATGTACAAGTCGCGGTCACTTCCCCAACGCCGGATAAGGATTGCATTTTTTGCTGTATCACGGCGGCGAGTTTTGCATCAGAGGTCGACCAGCGGCACAGATAAGTCACGTCTGCCGTGGTGTCGTCGCTATATACCGCATTGGCATGCAGCGGCATGCTTTGTCCCGTGGTCAATGTCGTGGTGCCCACGGCCGACAAATCCAAACGCAGTAATTTACGCGCAGCATTTTCGACTTTGATGACCGTGCTCGCGGTTTGGGTTTTTCCGTCTAAACTCAGCGTGGCACGCAAGACCAAGTCACCAGCTTTAGCCGGAGTAAAAACATTCTCCACCATCCTGCCGTCTTCAGCGGTATCAGAACTGAATGCGGCTTGCGACGTCAAATCCTCGCTCGTCCCATTCTGGCACGTGCCGCTCAACGTCAATGCGACCGCATCGCCGACTTTGATTCCGCTGGCTGGAGAGGCGCTCAATTTAATCTGCTGATAGGCACACGCTGAAACCGCTGGCGCCGTAACGCCGCTTGTCGCCGGCGGAGGCACGGTCAAGCCGGGCGAATTCTGCCCGGTTTCGATGTTGGGAAGAGCTGTTAAATGCGGCGGAGGCTGCGTGGCAGCTGGCGGTACCTGTGGCGGAAACTCCGGCGTGCCGGTAGTCGCGGATTCGCTCGAAGTAGCTTGGGTTGGATTTTCCGCTCCCCCACCCAAACGTTCATCCAATGCCGCAAATTTATCCATGAGACCCGAGGCTCCGTCGCCTGACGCCGAGAAAGAACCTGACAACCCCTGGATGTCGGCCAAAAGTTGCGCCGCGGTTTCCGGCGGTTGCACCTGCGGTGTGACCGGTAAAATCAAATCGTCGATGCGGTCGTCGATCTCCAGCGCCTTGGCATAAGCCGCGGATTGCGGATCCACGCCGAGGAGCAACGTCCTAAACGAAGTCAAAGCCGCCCAGAGCGCAGAGCTGCGCTGGAACAGAGACGGCTGGCGCAGATAGAACATGGCATTGCGGATATCATCCAAAACCAATTCACGACCCAAGCCGCGCTTGAGCAACCCGAGATAGCTGGGCAGATGCGCCCGGTTCGGCTGGTTGGCCAGCACCGCGAACGCCAAGTGGCGAAGCATGTAAGCAGCAGCCAGTCTTTGCCGCGCATCGCCTGACAACATGGCGAGATGAGCTTGCTCGGACAAAGCAGTAAGCCATTCCGGCGCAGGCAAATGCCGCTGTTTGAAGCGTTCCAGAATCTCCTGCTGCAGTTGCGCATCAAATAGCTGATCCAACCGATGATTTTCGTTGGCCCAAGCATCGCTGTCGTTCAAGTCGCGCAACAGCTGTAGCGTGCCCGTAGCATCAAAGCTCCCGAACTTGCCTTCTTTGAGCAGCATTCCGCTTCCGCCGATCAGCGGGGCGATGGAAACGACCGATTCCGTAACCGCAGCGTCTGTTCCGCTCGCCGTCTGCACCAAACCAAAAGCCGTGCCGCGCACCGTGGCCACCACGTCGTTGGTCTTGACCTCGAAGCTGCTTTGCGGCCCGAATAGTTTGAGTACTCGCGACCAGGCGCGCCCGGCGTTCAAGCAAAAATGGATGGCCGCGCCTGTGATGCCCGTGGCCTCGTCCGGTAGCATCTCGATAGTCGCCTGGCTCTGTGCATCCAAACGCGTGACTCCCCTGTCGCCCCAGCGGATCTGCGCCTGTCCTGCCGCGTCCGTACGCACCGCATCGCCGATATTGAGCTCCTGCGCGGTCTGAACTTCTTTCCACTCTGACGCATCAGCCGTCTTGACCTCGACGCGCGCTTTGGTCGCTTCCACGCGGATCGCGGGTACGGCTTCGGAAGCCGCAGCGCCCAGCGACCAAAACCAGGTAGCTGAACCTAAAAAAAGGATCGCGATGAGCGCTCCCAAAAGATATTTCAGTTGTCTCTGCATAACCGTCATTTAAACTTATTTTTGATGCTTTAGCAATCTCTACGCTCAGGCTTCGGTCTTGGCGATCTTGAGCAGCATCTCAGCCTGCGCCGGCGTGACCGCATGCACGGACATCCGTGCTTGGCTGGCCAAGGGCATGACCGAAAGCCCGTAGGTGTTGCGAATCTCATCCAGACTGACCACGCGATTGAGCGGCTTGCGCGGTTTGAGGTCGATGGTCGACCAGTCCCCGGCCGCGGCCGTGGGATCAGGATAAGCCTCGGAAACCACCTCGGCCAAACCCACAATCATGCGCTCTTCGCCGCTGTGGTAGAAGAACACCAAATCGCCCGGCTTCATCTCGCGCAG
>CAIKNB010000153.1 GCA_903828685.1 Candidatus Uhrbacteria bacterium
AGCCATGAGCTTCATCAAACCGTCAACGATATCCGAAACGTAAACAAGCGAAGTGCGGAAAGTCTCGTCGCCGTAAATCACCAGCTCCTTGTTATCCAAAGCGTCGGTGATGAAATCCGGAATCATGTGACCGTCAAACAAAGGCATACGCGGGCCGTAGGTGCGGAAGATGCGTGCGATCTTGGTTTCGATGCCGTGCACCAAGTGATAAGTCTCGAGCATAGTCTCGGCGTAACGCTTACCTTCGTCATAACATGCGCGCTGGCTCAAAGAATTCACCGTGCCCCACATTTCCTCTTTGAACAATCCCCCGTCTGCCGGGCGCGGGCCGTAGACCACAGCAGCCGAAGAAAACAAAATTTTTGAACGGTAGCGCACGGCCAAATCCAACACGTTCTTCATGGCGACGGAATTGGACAACAGCGTCTGGGCCCTGAATTGCTCGAACTTTTTTGGGCTGGTGGGACAGGCCAGATGATAGATTTCCTGGATGCCCTGGAATTTGATCTTGAAACGCGTAAGTTCAGGGAATGCTTCGGGATCGAACGGCGTGTTCAGATCATGCCGGATGAATTCGAAATCCTGATTTTTGAGCAGCTGGTCGATATTCGACTCCTGCGAAGTCACAAAGTTGTCCACGCAGATGACGCGCGAGGTCTTGAGCAACTCCTCGCACAAGAACGAGCCGATGAATCCGGCGCCGCCTGTCACCAATACGTTCTTCTTTTCAAATTGTCCGTTGTCCTCGGGCATATGTTTAGGTGTTAAATAATTCCCTTGATTAGATGTTTATGCGATTTTGAATAATCTATCATCTGGCGTAAGCCGTCTTCCAGACGCATCAAGGGCATCCAGCCCAAGATTTCGCGCGCCCGCGTGATATCCGGCAGTCCGGCCTCGATATAATGCGCAAAAGGCGGCTCAAAACGCACACGCGAACCTGAACCGGTCAGACGCATGATTTCCTGGGCCACCGAGGTCAAGCGCAAATCCTGATCCGAACCCAGATTGAGCAGCGTGACGTCGATAGGCGTGGACATGAGGCGCGACAAGCCGTCCACCACGTCGGTTACGTAGCACAACGAAGTCCGCGCGTCTTCGTCACCGGCGATGACGATGTCCTTATTATCCAAAGCGGAGAGCACCATGTCAGGTATAAGGTTGCCGTCGAACAGCTTCATGCGCGGCCCATAAGTGCGGAAGATGCGTGCAATCTTTACGTCTAATCCGTAGACATCGGTATAAGTCTGCAAGATGGCTTCGGAAAAGCGCTTGCCCTCGTCGTAAGCACCACGCGGCGTCAGGTGATCGATATGGCATTCATCAGTTTCGACGTATTGCGTTTTGCCCGGCTGGCGCGACCCGTAAAGAACGCTGGACGAGGCATACAGCATTTTGGCGTGGTACTTGACTGCAATATCCAAAACGTTCTTGACGCCGATTGAATTGGTCAGCACCGTAGCGATCTTGAAGTCATCAAAGTAACGTTTGGAGATGGGACAAGCCAGATGGTAAATCTCCTGGATGCCTTGGAAGCGAACTTTAAAGCGCTCCAACTCGGTCAAGCTGTCCAGATCCAAAGGCTGAATGATGTCATGGTTGATGAATTCGAAATTCGGATTGCGCAGCAAATGATCGATATTGGAAAGCGAGCTGGTGATGAAGTTGTCCACGCAGATGACATGCGCATCCTTTACCAAAAGTTCGCACAGATGCGAACCGATAAATCCGGCCCCGCCGGTCACGAGGATATTTTTGCGTTCAAAAATGGGTTGCAATGGCATGTTCAGGCTATTATAGCGAGCTTACACACCAGTAGCTAGTAGCTAGCATCTGGTAGCTAGGTCAATCCTAGCTGCTAGCTACCAGACCCTAGCTGCTCTTTTTTCTTAAATGTCTCCAGGGATCAGGATGGAAGGTGAAAAAGCGATGCGAGGCAAAAGTGAAAAACGCAATAATGGCCGTGACCAAGATGATGACCAGGAAATCGTAAAGCTTCAGCACATCCTGGCCGATCCAAAACAAAAAACTATTCAAAGCCGTGGCCACGAGCGCCACCAGAGTGAATCGACTGACCGCTCCCCAGGTGCGTTGGGCTGCTTCGAAAGTGAAATGACGGTTCGCCTCGAAGTTGAACACCGTAACCACGACGACCACGATGGTATATTCGAAAGTACGCGGCCCGTCCGGCCACAACACGCGCGACAGCAAAGCGTAGCTGCCGAGGTTTAACAGCAACGAAGAAATGCCAATGATAAAAAAACTGATCAGCCGTCTCCTTTCGGCCCACAACTTTTTATGAATCGAGGAAAACATCAGCGTGGCCATGTTTCGAAATATCTCCACCCGTCTGCTTCATTCTCGCCATCCGGTATCTGGGTCCAATGCGAGATATTGATGGGCTTTTGGCTCACATGCAAACCGCTGGCATCGTTGACGAACACCAGCTGCCCGTCTGGCGAAAGGATGTCGTAAACCGCTCCGCCTTGCTTGGCTAACGCGCGGCGATTGAGCCAGCCCTGGGCCCCGAGCTTGAGTGTGGACTGCGCAGCCGCAAGCTGCACGCCGCCCTGCCCGATGATGGCCAGCTGCCCGCTTTGGAATTTGGAAGTGACGAGGAACGACGGCTTGGGACGCGTCACGGAAAGCGCCGAGATGCCGTTGGCTTTGCTGCCCGCGAACGGCGTAAAGACCGCCGGCACAGGTTCGGCCTGCGAAGCCAGCCATGCGCGCCGGCCATTCGCCTCTCCCAAAAACAAAGTATCGTGTCCGTTGGAATCCAAATCTTGCGCTGCTAGATACAAACCGCCGTTGATATCCGTGCCTTCGCTGCCGGCCGCGACCAGCACGCCGTCCAGCCGGTAGATACGCCAGCCGCCGGTAGCGTCGCCAATGGTGGTGGCCACGATCTCTGGTTTGTCCTTGCCGCTCCAACGGATAAAAGCTGCACGCACGCCGCGCTTGTCTCCCTGATTACCAACGAAGAACCGATGGAGTTCGGTGCCGTCTTCAGTCACTACTCTGACTTCAGGCGACTGCCCTGGCTTAGCCGTCTCGAGAAATAGCGGGCCTAAGGTTTGGCTTGCTGCATCACGCTGCACGGCATGCGCCGCGTTGATGATGCCGCTGCCCAACTTGCCGTTAAGCGCTGCCGGTAAGTTCATGATTGGATCCGCGGTCTGTGTGATGCGCTCAGCCAACTCCACTGCAGTCCACGACGGATGTTCGGCTTTGAGCAGCGCGGCCAAACCGCTGACTAGAGGCGCAGCCACCGAAGTCCCGCTCAACCCTCCCAGATAGCCGGCAGCCGGTTCGAGCGTCACCGGATCATATGCCGGGCGCGCCGCGAAGACGTCATTGCCCGGAGCGCTCACGTCCACGCATGCGCCGTAGTTGGCGTAAGCGGTTTTGGTCAAATCTTTGTTCAGCGCCGAAACGCTTAAGGCGCCGCGCCCAGCCGCACCCTTATCGCACGCCGGATAGCCGGGCTTCGAATCCAGATTGTCGCCAGCGGAGCTGTCGTCGCTGTTGCCCGCAGCGCTCACCACCAGCACGCCTTGCGCTGTAGCTTCACGGATGGCGTCTTGCAAAGAAGCGTCAAAATCGTAACCCACGAAACTCAAATTGATGATGTCCGCACCGTGCGACACAGCGTAACGTATGGCGGCGGTGATATCCTCGTCCCGGCCATAGCCACTAGGACTCAAGACTACGAGCGGCATGATTTTGGCCTGCCAAGCTACGCCGGCTATGCCCATGTCATTGTTGCCCACGGCTGCGATAAGCGAGGATACCGCAGTGCCGTGCAGCCAGGCGTCGAACAAGCCGTCCGGCGAATACACCGGGCGCACGTCGCCCGAAGCGGTCAAAAAATTCCAGCCATGTACATCATCTACGTAGCCGTCGCCGTCATCATCCTTGTTGTTGCCCGCGATCTCACCCGGGTTGGTCCAGAGATTGGATTTGATATCCGGATGGTTGGGATCCAAACCGCTGTCGATCACGGCCACGATCACGTCGGGTGAGCCTGTCGCCGAGTTCCATGCCTGACGCGCGTTGATGGAATCCAGATACCATTGCTTAGACAAAAAAGTATCGTTGGTGTTGACCGGACTTGTGGAAGTAGCGGCCTGGGCCGGCATGGCGGAAAAGACGCAAAAACAAAAACCCGCGGCAAGGGCCCAAAAAGCTCGGCGTAAGTCAAAAATTTTCGGCATGGCTGTCGAACCAACATGTTATCAGCCTGGTAAAAGCCTGTCGATTATCAATAACGGTACTATATCTAGACAAAATCGACCTCATAGACGGCAGCAAACAGCAACTCGACGAAATCCCAAAAATCTGCCAATCTACCTAGGAATATGTACCAATTCGGCCTCAAAGTTAAAAGACTGCTCCTGGTCGTAGGCGACTACGCAGTTTTTCAGATCGCTCTGCTGCTCACCCTGCTCATCCGCTACGGCGGCATCAGCCAGCAGAATCTGAACGTCCACGTCCTGCCGTTTTCCATCTTAGGGCTGGTCTGGATCTTATCGTTTTATATCGTGGGCTTATACAACCTGACTTTGACGCGCGACAGCTTCATGTTCTTCCGCACGTTTTTGGAAGGCATGGTAGTCAACCTCGTGCTGGCTTTGGGATTCTTTTATCTGTTCCCCTTTTTCGGCATTGCGCCGCGCACAAATTTGATTTTGGATTTCGTGCTCATCCTGCTCCTGGGATATGCCTGGCGCCTGGCGTTCAATAAGCTCATCGCACCCACGCTCTTCCGCAACCGCATACTCTTCGTGGGCAGCGGCAGTGATGCGGCGCGCCTGCACAGCCTGCTTAAATCGAGCGCCTTGGGCTTTGAGCTGGTAGCCGTGACCGAGACGGCGCCGGGTACGCGGTTTGATGATGGTCGCGTAAGCTGGCACGTGTCCATAGACCAGATCGAACAGATACTCCGCGAACGCAGCATTAATACCATCGTACTGGGCCATCGGCCTGATGACGTTCCGGGTTTGCGCGAAGCTTTGTATCGGACTCTGTTCACGCCAGTCACGCTGGTAGACCGCGCCTCGCTAGAAGAGACGGTCACAGGCCGCGTGCCGTTGGAATACGTGTCGCAAACCTGGTTCCTGGAGCATCTGCGGGAAAACGAAAAAGCTTGGTACGATTCCTTCAAGCGCATCGCTGATATTATCCTCGCCATCCCCATCGGACTCTTCACCTTGATCCTGTTCCCGTTCGTGGCTTTGCTCGTCAAACTCTCATCGCCTGGTCCTATCTTGATCCGCCAGACGCGCATCGGAAAATACGGCAAGCCTTTCAAGCTCTTCAAGTTCCGCAGCATGATCGCCATGGCGCCCGATGGCAGCGCCGAAGCCGGCAACGGACCGCGCTTCGCCGTAAAGAACGATCCGCGCGTCACCAAAGTCGGACGCTTTCTGCGCAACTCGCGTCTGGATGAGTTGCCGCAGATCTGGAACGTGCTGCGCGGCGACATGAGCTTGATCGGTCCGCGGCCAGAACGTCCAGAGTTCGTGGAAGAACTTACGCGTCAAATGCCGTTCTATGGTTTGCGCCATCTCACGCGTCCCGGACTCACGGGCTGGGCTCAAGTCAATTTCCCCTATGCCTCAACTTTGGAAGACAACCTAAAAAAATTGCAATACGATTTGTTTTACATCAAAAACCGCTCGCCGCTCTTGGACGTTTCCATCCTGCTCAAGACGATCGGGATTGTAGTGCGCCGCAAGGGAACGTGATCAAGCCGCCGGTTCTATCCCCTCATCCCGCAACAACTGACGCAAGCCGTCGTCGAATTTGACTAGCGGATCCCAGCCCAACATTTCCTTGGTAAGTGAGATGTCTGCTTTGGTATCTCGCGCTTCAGCTCCGCGCGGCGGAATATGCTTAATTTCTCCGCCCACGATGTGCGCGATTTTGTTGATGCTGTGTTGTTCTCCGCCGCCCACATTCAAGACCTCGCCCTTGCCGACTTTATCCGCTGCCATGGCCAGCATATTGGCACGCACAACATCTGAGACATGCGTGAAGTCGCGTGTCTGTTCGCCGTCGCCAGCCACGGTCAGCGGCTCCCCTGCTTTGCGTGCGCGCTTGAAGATGGCGATGACCGTGACGTAAGCGCCTTCATCGGCCATGCGCGGACCGTAAACATTGAAATAGCGCAGCGACACGGTCTCCAAGCCGTAGAAACGATTGAATTGTTCTGCCAGTTTTTCGCCGATATATTTCTGCAAACCGTACGGATTGAGCGGATTAGCCGGCATGTCCGGACGCAATGGCATGATTGGCTGATTGCCATAAGCCGAGGATGAAGCCGAATACACCACGCGTTTGACCTTGGCGTCGCGCGCCGCCACCAGCACATTCAAAGTTCCCATCACATTGGCTTGCATGGTTATCACCGGATCATCAATGGAGAGCTGGATGCGCGGCAAGGCGCCAACATGAAACACACCATCGATGCCATTGAAGTAAGGCTTGATCTCATCCAGCTTGGTGAAGTCAGTCAGGATGAATTCGGCTTTCGGATTTACGCGCTCGCGTTTGCCCGTGGACAGGTTGTCCAAGATACGGACTTCGTGTCCGGCTTCGATGAGCTTGTCTACAAGGTTGGAGCCGATGAAGCCAGCCCCTCCCGTTACAAGAAAACGTGACATAAATTTTATTTTTTATCCGGGCTTCCTTCTTTCCACTGGATATCGATGCCTTGGGATTTCTGCAGTTCGTTGTTATACGTTTCGGCGGCCTTAAGCAACGTAAAATCGATCCCCTGATTAGTCGCCAGTTGGATGATGGAGCGCGTATCCTTGGGCAGACACTTGCCGCCATAGCCGCGATAGCCTTTGTGGAAAATCTCGAGATGCGTATTGTGTTGGTCGCCCACGATCATGGGTTCGGCTTTGGCGCATTCTTTGATGGTCTCATAATCCACACCCATCTTCTGGCACAAATCGTACATCTGGTTGGCGTATGCGACCTTGAGCGCATAGAAAGCGTTGCCGAAATATTTGGCGAGCTCCGCTTCTTTGGCCGGAAGGATCTTCTCGAATGGCGCGCGCGGCAAAATGCCCATGACAAGCTCTGCGTCGCGGCGCGATTCCGGCGTGTAACCTACCATCTGCCGTTTGGGAAACTGCATGTCGTGGTCAGCCGTGGTCTCGGTCAGGAATTCTGGGTTGAACAGGATGCGATGTTGCGGATAAAGAGCTTGGAATCTCTCTGTCGTGCCGGGCGTGATGGTTGATTTGAGCACGATTGTCTTGCCCGGGACCGGGATCGCATCAATGGCCGCGCGCATGAAAGAGTCGTCAAAACCCGAGCCATCAAGACCTGCCTGCCGGTCAGGCAGGTAATACGGAGTCGGCACGGCGATGAAGATAACATCTGCATTGCGCAGCACCTCGATGTCGGCCAAACCCTTTGGCGGATCATACAATCTGGCGGTCACGTTCTGCGACTTGAAATACCGGTCGAGCGCTCCCCCGACCATTCCGGTTCCCATGATGGCGATGTTTGGCATATTATTGATTCTCGATATAAACCCTATAAGACCAGAATAATGATGGAGTAAATTTAGCAAAATTCTCCCAAAAGTCAATTGTCAGATGAAAAATATTTTCCGCGCTGCGAACCAGCACATCTTGAAAAGCAAGATACCGTCGCGGAAACGGCGAATTTGGGTCGAGCCGTAAACCCTGGCGTGATAATGCACCGGGATTTCGGCAATCTTCAAACCCATCTTAGCTGCGCCGAAGATCAAATCAAAGTCCCCAAAGGGATCGAACTCCCCGAAGTAGCTACGTCCGGCCACGAGCTTAAGATAATCCGCGCGATACATGCACTTGGTGCCGCAAAGCGTATCCGTCATCTGTTGGCCGAGCAAAAAGCTGAAGATGGCGCTGAAAGTCTTGTTGCCTATCCAGTTCAGCGGGCGCATAGCCGCGCTTTCCATAGGATATACCAATCTTGTGCCGTGCACGTATTCAGCGCGACGCGCGGCCAAAATCTCGTAGAAGCGCGGCAGCTCTTCGGGCGCCACAGTCAAATCTGCGTCCAGGATCATCAGGATATCGTGCTCGGCTTGGCTGAATCCCAGCCTGACCGCATCTCCCTTACCCTTGCCTGATTGCTGATAGCCTTTGATGCGGAAAGGCCAGCTCTCTTGCATGACGGACTGGATTTCTTCCCATGTCCCATCGTTTGAATGGCCTTCCACAAAAATCACTTCTAAAGCACCGGAAAAACGCGGCATGCGTTCGAGCGCCGCGCGGATATTCCCCTTTTCGTTGCGCGCCGGAATAACCACGCTAAGTGAAGGCACCACGTTGCTGGCCACAGGCTGGCGCCGACACACGAGGTATTCGACCAGCGCCAAACGGTTCAAGAGCGGCAAATGGGACAGATATCGGTTAAACAGATTGCTCAATAGCGGAACATAGAAAGGCAAGAAGCAGAATTTTCCGCGCCGCACAACCTCAAACCCAGCCAGTTCCAGGATGGCGGAACTCTGCTTCAGGCTAAGCCAGTTGGAATAACGTCTGGCTTCCGCCAGATGCAACAAGTTGGCGAGCCTCAAAAGCGGTCCCCAGAAAGGATTGACTTTGGTAAGTATCAAACGCGTCTCTGGATTGCATAATTTTACTATCTCTTCCATCCCGCCCTGGATGTCCTGCAGATAACCAATAATGTCCGCGCCGATGATGTAATCGAAATCAGTCGCTATAGGCGGCATGGTCTTGGTCAGATCGTGGAGAATCCAGGTCTGTTCCGGAAATTTTTTGCGCGCGGCACTGATCAACCCTTGGCTAAAGTCTATGCCCACGGCGTGCTTAGGCTTCAAGGCCATCAGCTGTTCTCCGTCGGCGCAGCCGAGTTCAAGCACTGATCGACCTTCGGGCACCAGATACTTGAGCCAGTTGAGCAACAAGCCATAATAATATCGCTGTTTGCGTTTTTGCTTATCTGACCGCCGGGCGAATTCCTCAAAATGTTCCAGGTGCGAATTCATAGCGTGGCGCGATGCGCTTCGAACCAGGCGGCTGTTTCCTGCAAACCTTGTTCCAGCGGAGTCGCTGAAACGAAACCCAGAGCCTGCTTGGCGCGGGATATGTCCAGACAACGCCGCGGCTGACCGTCGGGTTGTGACGAATTCCAATCTAAACGCCCGCTGTAACCTACGATCCGGCTCACCAGCTCGGCCAAATCCTTGATGCTGATTTCGCTGCCACTGCCGATGTTCATGGGTTCAGGCGCGTCGTACTTTTCGGCGGCCGCGGCGATGGCTTCGGCTGCATCGCGCACAAAACAAAATTCGCGGCTTGCTTTGCCCGTGCCCCAAATCTCGACCGCTGGCGCTCCCGCCTCCCGCGCTTCCACCATCTTGCGGATCAACGCCGGAATGACATGGCTTGAGCGCGGATCAAAATTATCACCAGGACCATACAGGTTCACCGGCAGAAGATAAATGGCGTTGAAGCCGTATTGCTGGCGATAAGCCTGAGCCTGCACCAACAGCATCTTCTTGGCCAAACCGTACGGCGCATTGGTCTCTTCGGGATAACCGATCCAAAGATCATCTTCTTTAAATGGCACGGGCGTGAAC
The DNA here is from genome assembly GCA_903828685.1 of Candidatus Uhrbacteria bacterium. Taxonomy (GTDB): domain Bacteria; phylum Patescibacteriota; class Patescibacteriia; order 2-12-FULL-60-25; family 2-12-FULL-60-25; genus CAIKNB01. Next base: position 9,614 of record CAIKNB010000153.1, read on the forward strand.
TTGGGGTAAGCGCAAACCGTTCCCAGGGCCACGAATTTTTTGACTCCGGCCTGATGCGCCGCTTCCATGAGCTGTATGCCCATCACCGCATTGTCATAAAACAGCGTAGCTGGATTTTCGCGGTTGTATCCGATGCCGCCTACGCGCGCGGCCAAGTGGATAATCAAATCCTTGCCCGCTGCCAGACGACGGCATGTTTCCATCTGGCGCAGATCATCGCCCGGCCTCTCCGGGATGGTGATTACGGCTTCAGGACCAAAACGGCGCTTCACTGCGTCAACCACGTGCTGACCCAGGAATCCTCCGCCGCCGGTAATCAAAATGTTCGTGTATGTTTCCATATTCTTCAGCGTACGAGATTATAGCGTGCCCGCCAATCCAACGTGTCGGCCGGGATTTCGAAAGGTATCTGTAAACCGAGCTGCTCGAGGTCCGAAGCCAGCATAAGCTTTACCAGATCTTGGAAAGCTGTTTTTGGCGACCAACCTAGTTCGTTTTTGGCCTTGCTTGCATCGCCTAAAAGCACATCAACTTCGGTCGGACGGTAATATCGGTCGTCGCGGCGATATACTTCGACCGGATCCAAACCCGCCAAGCCGCAAGCGCAATCCAAAAATTCCCGCACCGAATGCGTCTCGCCTGTCGCAATCACAAAATCATCCGGCTTCGCATGTTGCAGCATGAGCCACATGGCTTCGACATATTCGGGTGCATATCCCCAATCGCGCTTGGCCTCCAGGTTGCCCAAAAAGATATTCTGATCTTTTCCAGCTAAGATCCGCGCTATGCCGCGCGTGATCTTTCGCGTGACAAAAGATTCTCCGCGGCGCGGACTCTCGTGGTTAAAAAGGATTCCGTTGCTGACATGCAATCCGTAAGCTTCGCGGTAGTTGACCGCATACCAAAACGCCGCGACTTTGGAGACGCCATACGGGCTGCGCGGATAAAATGGCGTGATCTCGCTTTGCGGCGCCGGCGCCGCACCAAACATCTCGCTCGACGAAGCCTGATAAAATTTACACGGCACCTGCGATTCACGGATGGCTTCGAGCAGGCGCAAAGTCCCCAGACCTGTGACATCCGCCGTATATAGCGGTGCGTCGAAACTCACCCTGACATGGCTTTGGGCGCCCAGCGAATACACCTCGTCCGGCGCAATCCTGGCCATAAGGCGCGCCAGCATGCTCGCATCGCTCAAGTCTCCATAGTGCAAAAATAGCCTAGTCCCTTCGGCATGCGGATCCTGGTATAGATGCTCAATCCTACCCGTATTGAAAGTACTGCTCCGGCGAATCAAGCCGTGGACTTCATAACCTTTGGACAGCAATAGCTCGGCCAGATAGCTGCCGTCTTGTCCCGTGATGCCGGTGATCAAAGCTTTTTTGACCCATTCCAACATATCAAACCCTACCTACCAAAGATTCAAATAAGCTCTCGGCATCGAGACCGAAACGCTTCAATGTTTCGGCCGGCTGTCCCGTTTCTGCGAAGCCGTGCACCGCGAACCTGACCAGGTTTTTTTCCACGAACCGCGCATCGGCCTCTGTTAACCGCGCAAGTTCGTCACCTAAACCGCCTTCGGGCACATGATTATCGATTACTGCCACGGTAGTAATCCCAGCAAGCGCGCCCGCGAGCCAAGCAGCATCGATATCTCGGTACCACGGCAAGTTGATGACTTTTGCCTCCTTGCCTGACCGCTTAAAAAGTTCGGCTGCTCCTAGCGCCTGGGCCAACATGACTGGGCCCGAAGCAATGAGAGCCAGACCATTACCTTCCCGCAAAACACATCCGCGGCCCAAAGCCACGTCATAACTTTCCGGCAGCTTGATATCAGCAAGACCTTTGCAGTTGGCAAGGCGCAAATAAACAGGTCGTGCCAATTTTTCGATGACGAACTTGGTCATGAGATACGCCTCTTGCTCGCAGCATGGCTCACAAATCGCCAATTCCGGAATGGTCTTTACTAATCCTACGTCGCGCACCGCTTGGTGTGATTTTCCTGGTGTCGCCGGAATGAGACCTGCCAAATGACCGACATAAATGACTTTCGTATGTTCGCTGCAGTTGTTGAATATCTGTTCATTGGCTCGTGCAGTTAAAAAGGCAGCAAAGGTGTTGACGAAGGGCAGATAGCCCTGGAGCGCCAGACTTCCGGCCATAGATACCATGTCCTGTTCGGCGATTCCTACTTCGATGAAATTATTCGGGAACTGCTCTTCCACTTTTCTGATGCCGCAATCCACAGCCAGATCGCCGTCCAACGCAAGAATCTTCGTTTTAACCGAAATCGATTCGAGCAAAGCCCGTGAATATCCACGGACCACAAAATCATCTTTCCATTCAGTGATGACGCGCGTGAACTGTTCCGGCACCTGCGGCCAAAAATCTTGAGCCGTATTCGCGCCAGCCAACGCTCGCTTGAGCCTGGCCTGAATCTCTTGCGCAGCTTGAGCATACTGTTCTTGGTTGGGAACCTTGTTGTGCCACAGATAGATGCCATCTTTGGCTAAAGCCGACGGGTACTCCATAAATGAAGCACCTTTGCCTTTGACGGTTTTCAAAATGATAGCTTGAGGCACAGTAGCGGCGTTATCTAAACCGTCCAACGCCGTCCTGACTTGCTTGACGTCATTGCCATCTGTCACGCTGCTGACTTTCCAACCAAATGCTTTCAGTTTGTCCTCGATTGGCGGCATGGGC
>CAIKNB010000154.1 GCA_903828685.1 Candidatus Uhrbacteria bacterium
CGGCCGAAATCAGAAAATAGACGAACGTCAGGATTTTGTAGCAGATGAAAATCAGGAAACACCCGACAATCATGATCAAAAATTGCCGCACCGTAATCGGGCCCAGGATCTGGTCCTCCTTATCGATGAATTGCGGCACGATGTATTTGTCGGGCATGGTGGATTAGCTAAAAGTGTAACTTACTATTGAGCGAAATGACAGCTGAGACTTCGGCCGGACTGAGCGTGTCCAGTCCGCTCACGCGCTTGGCATCAGCCACTTCCTGCACGGATTTACCTAGCCTGAAAGTTTCCGAAACCAGCGCCAGATAAGCTTGCTGCAGTGCCGAAGCCTGGAATGCCTGGATGCCCCTGACGCGCTGCTCGAAAGATTCCTGCGAAAGAGTTTCAACCTTCTGCAAAATCTTTTGCGCGGCGATGTCAGGATTCTTTGCCATGCGGCGGAATTCCGATACGGTCATCTGCTTGAGCTCATCAATTAAACTCATTAGCTTGGGGCTGCCGAACTTCACGTCCTCGACCCGCGGCTTGAGGCCGGCGGACAGCGGCTGCTTAATGATGGTCTCCTTGGAGACTTTGACTTCGGGGCGCGCCGCTTGGATCGGGATCGAGGGCTTGGGAGCGACTGGGGCGTTAATGACCGGCACCGATGCGGAAGCTGCCTGTTGCGGCGTGACAGGCCAAGCCGGCGGCATTGCTTGCTTAGCAGGAAGCACCGTGGCGGCAGACGGCTGTTTGGCTGCGGGCTCGGCCAAGGGCGAAGCACCGGCCTGGATAGCTGTCACCATCTCGCCAAAACGCTCGATTTCCAGCTTCTTCTCCTTTATATCCAGCGGATGCACGGGCTCAATCTCGGTGCCGCCTGCGGCTTTAAACGATTGCTTAAGCTGATCAGCCAGCTGTTTCTGCTTTTCTTCCTCCTGCTTGCGCGCCTGAATTTTTTCCTGATACCACTTGGCGTGTTCGTCGGCCTCGCGCTTTTTGCGCTCCTCTATCTTGGACTTCTGGCTCTGCATCTCGCTTTCTATCTTTTGTTTTTCATCGCTCAAGACTGCGTCGTGGCTGGCGGCATAAGCTGCCTCAATCTGCTGCGCAAGCTGGCGCGCCTGCGCTTGATCCAAACCTACGCCTCCGACTTTGGTGTCGCGTTGCAAAAGCTGCTCCACCTCCAAAGAATTCCGTATGTCGCGCAAGCGCGATGAGATGATGTGGCGCAAGCGGCTGGAAAGATATTCGTCCGGCGGCCTGAAGGTTAAACCCGCATAAGCCTTTTCCACGGCCTCATCCAGCACGGACGCGGGCTTGGGCGGCATGCCAGCTTTGATCTTGGCGATTTCCTCTTCTTCCTCCGTGGAGGCGGACGCGACTTCGGCCTGGGCCTGGGCTTCGGATTTTTTTCTGGCTTCGTCGGACAGCCAGTTGGAATATTCGTCCTCGGACATGAGCTGCGCACTCGCGATGAGCTGGTTCGCGTTTTGGATGGTCTTGTCGGCCGTAGCTTCATCCAAACCCAATCCTCCGAAATCCGCCGGACGGACCAATGCCTCGCGCACTTGCGCATCCACGCGCACGTTCTTGGCGCGGCTCATAATGAGGTCGCGCAGGCGCTCGCGCATCTGCGTACCCAAGAGCGAAAAGCCCGAAAGCGCCGCTACTTCCGTAGCTGCAGCCGAATAGGTGACAGGCAGAAGATGGACTTTAAATAATGGCCACGTGGCCGAGCTGATGCCGTATTCGTTAAGCACCGCCGTAAGCTCTTCTCCAAACAAATCGCGAATAGGCCATGTCTCGATTTTAAGCAAATCAGAAAGCATCTGAGCAAACCCCGCCTGATCCAATACCGCCGGAACCAAACCGGCTTTTATGCCGCTTACCGCCTGCGACAATTGAATATCCCCGAAAATAGCGTTCATCATCTTGTCGCCAATCAAAATAGTCTGCTCATCCTTAAACTTATATTGCGCCTGGAGTAGTTTTTCGGCATCCGCAAAGTCTTTTGAATACAAAAACTTGCGTAAGCCTTCGGGCATTTCTGAAAAAGATTTGAACTTCTGCCTTGTGGCCATACAACAACTGATTTGTTTTGTCACTAACTAAGTCCTGCTTTTTTACGCAGCACAGCATCTTTCATGATCTCTTTTTCCAATACTTCTTTAGCCTTTTTCTCAGCAGAATTTAAAGCAACTTTGGCGTTTGCTTTGGTTTGCGCCTGCAAGCCCAATTTTGCCACAGCCTTAACCACCACCTCAACCTTTGGTGCCGCTGCCGGCGCGTGGTCATCAGTCTGGATCACGAGCTCGTCAAGTTTACCTTTCAACGAGTCTATCACGGCCTCTGATGCTTGACCGCCGCTTTCGATGACAGACGAATCAGTAGAAGATATGACGTTAACCGCACGTCTGACGATGTCCTCGTCAGGGCTGCTTAAATCCGCCGCGGCACTTGATATCGCCGCGCCATGGGCTCCAGCATATGCAGGCGATTCGTACCCACCTTTATTATTTATACCGAAAGCAGCGGAAGACGAGCCACCTGCAATCTGGACTCCGGCCATGGCCGAGGCTTGATCCGGCGTAAAGCTGGTCGCAGCCGGATTATATGCGCCAGAAGAATATGCGTTACTGATAGCCGCAGCCTGAGTATTACCTGAAACTCCTCCAAACCTGTTTACAGCTTCAGGAATCTGCGCCTGCCTCATGCCTGCATTGGCCAACAATTCTTCGGTATCAGCGTTCTTACCGCGCGTTACGGTTGATTTATCTGCGGAATTGTAATAGATCATGCCGCCATTAGACCCTGGAGCAACGCCGATATTTGTACTTTGACCTTTATTATATAATCCGATGGCCGCTTTACCCATAGCCGGATCCTGCAGATACGCCATTCCAGCGTTGAAGTTGCGGGCAAAAGCTCCGCCACCCGCCAGTTTTTTCTTTAGAGCGGAATTATCGCGCCAATTGGGATCCACCTCATCTCCTTTGATCAAGCCGAGTTCTTCGAGCACGGCCACAGTGCCGTCCAATTTTTCGACCGCGCTGTCCGGCAATTTGCCCAGCGGCATCTTTTGCACCGCGGCTTTATACTTATCGAGATCGTAATTCAATGACGGGTCTTCCTTGATCTTATCCTTCATCAGCTTCATCAAATCACCGTCGCCTTTGACTTCAGGATCGGCCATACTCGCACCATAGAACTGTGCCTTGTCGCGTTTAAAGTCAGCCGCGGCCAGGGCTTTGGCCTCGTCTTTACCCTTGCCCCCGCTTTCATATGCCTCGGTACGCTTTTTGATATCAGCACTACTGAAGTCTTCTCTGTCCAGCGCCTCAATCATGCCTTTCTTGCCAGCAAACCTCATGTCCTTGTTGGTGCTAGCCTGGAGCGAACTAAAGTATGCATGCTGCTGCTCGGGCTTAAGCATCTTGGCATTTTCAGCTGTGGTTTTTGCGGTTTCAGTCTGACGATTGCCTCCGTAGCTTGCGACCTGGCGCCCGGCGGTCATGAACTTATTGCCCATCATCTGACCCAACATGCCTGCGCCTGGTTTCGATGCCATTTGCGCGCCATGCTCGGCCAAGCTCTTGCCCATCTTTTGGGAAATGCCGAAGCGCTGGTCTGCCATCCTGACTCCGGTTTTGGCTGCCTTGCCGCCAACATAACCGCCTGCACGCGCCAGGAGGCCAGCCGGTCCGCCGGCACCAGAAATTTTTTCCGCGGCTTTGCCTAAAGACTGTGACGCTTGGCTGGCGACTTTGATGGAAGATTTGATACCGATGAAGAGCAGAGTGACGGCCACGATAAATCTTGCCACCTGCGCAGGCTCGGCCGCTGCCGTGATGGCCGCTTGGAAATATCCCATCTCTGCAGACTTGGGCATGACTGAAGCAAACGGCGTATCGGAGGAGGCGAAGATAGCTAGGGTCAACCAGAGGAAAAACGCCATAAGCGGACCGCCAGCCAGCCAGCTCGCAAGCTGCTGCCACCAATCACTGGAAAATGCAGCCACGATCTTTTGCAATTTTGGCGGCAAAGACCAGATGAAAAAAGCTAATGGAGAAAAAATGAGGATAATCCAAAGCGAAACCACGCGCGCGACTAAATAAATCAACATGATGACCAGTAGCGTTCCGACCAAACCCAACATTAAGATGCCGAATAAGTCGGCTATGATAAGACTGCCCGATTGCGCCACCATGGCAGAATATCCAGATGATAAGCCTGACTTATAGATAGTCATTATCTTGTCCATCCCGAACATCCTTACGAAGTTTCCGAAGGCCGCATCTTTAAAACCATTGACGAAGGTCAACATGACCACCTGAGAGAAATCGATCATCAAACCTACCAGCGTCTTGGAGAAGTTGATGAGTACGGCCATAAGCAACAACCGCGGCACGTATCTTTTATATTCGAATTCCTTATAGCCAATGATGGTGGAAAATGCGATGACCAAAAGCACGACAATGAAAAACATGTTGCACACGTCGCGTACTAAAGGCCAACCCTTAGTCACTACGTCGGCGCTAACAAAGTTATTGTATTGGGCGATGGCGATGACAAAAAGCGTAATCAAGCCGTCCAAGGTCATCAACAGGCTGATGATCATGCCCAATAAGGCTGCCAAGATCGTGAAAAAAAGCGCTCCAATCTGACCTCCGGGAAGAAAAAAAGCCACGGTATCAACTACACCAGCTGCACTGGCTCGTGCCGATCCGACCAAACCAAACAAACATAACGTGCCACACAGAACGCCTGCCAACGCCAATCTTTTTCGGCGTTCCACTTTCTGCACCTTAAACCGCAAGCTGGTGAACCAGTCGGTAATCCTTCGCCATTGTAAATAAATCATCTTAGGCGCGAGGCGCATATTTCTGGCCCAAGTATACCACACTCGCTTTGGCTTAATATAGCCGGATATTGGCAGACGTGTGTTGGGTTAAGTTTTTGTACGGCGTTGGACAAAAAAGCGTAAACAAAGCCAAAATAAAAACTCAACTTAGAGCTACGTGGGCATCTACCCAAAATCCATTCAATCTGATATATTCAGACAACGGAAGTTTTCCCCAACCTAGCCATGAAAATCAACTTATTGAACTCAAACGCCGACCGCGAAGCGCGTCGCATAACCATGGCCGTTGCCTTGGTTTTTACGCTGCTCGTGGGTGCGCTCGCCGCGCTTGGCGCCGGCGCCTCATATCGCGCAGCCACCCGCGGCACCAGCGTGCTGCATGAGTTCGGTCAGCTGCTGACTTTATCCGAAATCCAAAAATTGGCCTGGGGCAACGACTCGACCAATGATCCGTTCGTCACGCCTGACGACCGCTTGAACATCCTACTCTTAGGCATCGGTGGCGAAGGACATGACGGTCCGCTCCTGACCGATACCATCATCCTGGCCAGCCTGGACCGCAAAGATAAACGTATCGGTTTGCTCTCCATCCCCCGCGACCTGGCATATCCGTTGGGCAACGGCCGGTTTGAAAAAATCAACGCCGTCAACGCGTATGCCGAGAAAGCGCATCCGGGTTCTGGCGCCGAAGATACGGCGCAAGCTTTTCAAAAACTCCTGGACGTACGCATCGACCGCGTCATCTGCATGGACTTCAAAGGCTTTGAGGAATTCGTTGACGATCTGGGCGGGATAGATGTGACCGTGGAAAATTCTTTTTCCGACAGTTCATTCCCGACCGCCGAAAACGGACCCGACCCGTACAAATGGACCACCGTCTCCTTTACCAAGGGTCCGCAGCACATGGACGGTGCGCGCGCCTTGACGTACGCACGCTCGCGCCACGGCAACAACGGCGAAGGCTCGGACTTTGCGCGTAGCCGGCGCCAACAGATCGTGCTTGAGGCCGTGCGCAGCAAACTCTTTTCGCTCGGCACGCTGAGCAATCCGAGCAAGGTCACGCAGCTCTGGACCGCGCTCTCCAGCCATATCCAGACCGACCTCACGGCCTGGGACGCGCTCAAGCTCATGCCGCTGGCCATGGATTTCAAAAACACGGCCATCAAGAGCAACGTACTGACCGACGCGCCGGACGGCGAGCTGGTGGGCACCACGGTCGAAGGCAACTTCATGCTCTTCCCGCGCAAGCCCGACTGGTCAGAGATCCGCGCCATGGCTTCCGACCCCTTCGACACCAAAGCCGAAATCGCGCAGCAGGCAAAACCAGTCACAAATATTAAATTAGAAATCAAAAACGGAACTTATCGCACTGGGTTTGCTTCGCAGGTCAGCGACAAACTTGAAACCTTGGGGTACGAAGTCGAAGCCACGAGCAACGCGGTACAACGCGGCTACGATAAGACCGTCATCTACGATCTGACTAACGGCGCCAATCCCACGGAGCTGGCGCGCCTCAAAAAATATCTGGACGCCGACGTGGCAACCACGGCCGTGTCGCCCAACCGCACAATCCTGGCCGAAAACTCGGCGCGTGAAGAGTTGTATTCCACGGCCACGCAATACCTCGTCATCTTGGGAGACTCGAGCCTGGGCCTGGTCAACGCGTACAAATAAGCAGCTGGCCGTTTGCCCCGAAAACAGACTATAATTCCTCTAGATACTGGCTGAAAACTCCAGACCTTGAACCATATGCCAAATCCTCGCATCCGCCGCCTGCCCATCGTGGCCCTCGTAGGCCGCGCCAACGTAGGCAAATCCACGCTGTGGAATAAGCTGACCGAAACCGGCCAAGCCGTGGTCTCGCCCGCACCCCACACCACCCGCGACCGCAACTACGGACGCGTTTTGTGGCGCGGCGAATATATCGAAGTAGTGGATACCGGCGGTTTGGATGTATCGCCCAAAGAAGAAATCGGACGCGGCATGCTCGAACAAGTTGCGCTGGCGCTCAAGGATGCGGACATCATCCTGTTTTTGATCGATGCCCAGGCCGGACTTTTGCCGCAAGACCTGGCCGCAGCCAAAACCCTGAAGGTACTGAAAAAACCTGTTCTGCTCGTGGCCAACAAACTGGACGACATCAAATACTCGGGCGATGCCTTCAGCCGCGAAATCCTGAATCTGAATTTTGGACAACCTATCCCCTGCTCGGCCGCCACGGGCCGCGGCGTAGGCGATCTCTTGGATCGCGTCTACGAGGAATTGAATGAACTAAAAAAACCTCCGCTCCCGGCCGAAGACCTGACCGGTCTAAAACTTGTGGTCATGGGCCGTCCCAACGTGGGCAAATCCTCGATCGTGAATGCCATCTTGGGAGAGGAACGCGTCATCGCCACAGCCGTGCCGCATACTACGCGCGAACCCGTGGACACATCTTTCTTTTGGCATGACGAGCCAGTCATCCTCATCGACACTGCTGGCATGCGCAAACGCGCGCGCCTGGAAAAAGGCATGGAAGAAGAGGCTTTGGAACGCAACCGCGAAGCATTGCATCGCGCCGATATCGCTTTCCTAGTTTTGGATGCGACCGAAGAACCGCGCAGCCAGGACAAACACTTAGCCGGACTGATGAAAGAAGAAACCAAGGGCCTGGTGCTGGTGGTGAACAAGTGGGATTTGATACCCGATAAGACCGAGGCCACGACGCGCGAATACGAAAGCTTGCTCCGGCAGACTTTCCCTTTCCTGGCGTGGGCGCCTGTGATCTTCGTCTCGGCCAAAGATAAACAACGCACCGATAAGCTGATCGACCTGGCTTTCAAGATCCGTGATGAACGCCGCCGCGAAATCGCCTACAACGCTCTGCAGAAATTGCTCAAGACCGTGGTGGCGCGCAAGAAACCGCTGGCCGAGCTGGGCAATTACTCGCCATACATCCATGACGTAAAACAGGTCGGCACCGAGCCGCCGAAGTTCATCATCACCATCCGCGGCGGCAAACAGACCGTGCATGATTCGTGGGTGCGCTACTTCGAGAACCGACTGCGCGAAAAGTTCGGCTTCATCGGCACGCCGATCATAGTCAAAGTCGAACATGCGCCAATGCCGCAGCTCCAGGAGCAGGAAAAAGAAAAAGGCGGCAAGCGCGTCGTGCGCCGCAAGCGTCCGATCGGACGCAAGGGAGGAAGATACTAAACTTATGAAACTCGTGATTGGCCTGGGCAATCCGGGCAAGCAATACGAACGCACGCGGCACAACTCAGGTTTCCTGGCGCTGGATCTTATGGCCAAAAGCCTGGACGTGTGGTGGAAGGCTGACGCCAAGCACAAATGCAAAAGCACCAAGTCTTTCGTTGACGAAGAACGCGTGGTCCTGGCCAAACCCACGACTTTCATGAACCTGTCCGGCGACGCAGTCCAAAGTCTGCTCACCTTCTACAAAGCCGACATCAAAGACGTGCTCATCGTGCAGGATGATTTGGACCTGTTACCTGGCCAGATGCGCTTCATCTCGCAAGGCGGCGCGGCCGGACACAACGGCATCACCTCAATCTTCGAGAAGCTGGGCCGCAAGGATATATCACGCCTGCGCATCGGCATCGGACATCCGACTGGCGAAATCAAAGTCGAGGATTGGGTGTTGGGTAAATTGAATGACGAGACTGTAAAGCGCATCGAAGATGCACCCGACGCCATCTTGGATTGGATCAACTTGGGCTTGGAAAAATCCATGACCAAGTGGAACGGTAAATAAATCTACCAAGATATTTTCAGCTCGAAGCCCGCCAGAATAATTGGCGGGCTTTTTGATTCTTGGCACGGCGCCCGCGCTTGCCCGCCTATGGAGGGAACGCTGTGGCTTGACAATCTCCGCATATTCCGGCAGCGGTATATATATGAAGAGCTTCTGCGAATAAAAAATCCCTAAGTTCTGCCGACGGGCGGTCATTACAACCGGGATACTTTGGAATTTCTCCCGGGATAACCTGGCGTCAGCAGAACTTAGGGAACAAGCGTGATTGCCATGTTTTACCAGCCTCCCAGCCATTCTGTCAACCCCTCGCCCGCCTGGGACGCCTCGCGCCTGGGCTGGCTGGCTTTGGCGCATTTTGAAGGCTTTGGCACGCGGACTTTACACAAACTCTCCGCGCTATCGTTCGACAACGGAGCCGCGGCTTGGGCCGTTGGCTTGGATCGTCTCGAAAAGCTCGGCATCAGCCCCAAACTCGCCTCGAGCTATGCGGAGTTCAGGCGCAAAACCGATCCGCAGGCACTGGCTCACAGGCTGGAAACGGAAAGCATCCGCTTCGTGCTCAAAAGCGACCCGGACTATCCCCCGCTCCTCAAGCAAATCGCGGATCCGCCCTTCACGCTCTTCATGCGCGGACAAGCTCTGCCGTCTGACCGTATTTACTTGGGACTGGTCGGCACGCGCAACTGCACCAACTACGGAAAGAACGTGGCCTCGACTTTGTCGCGCGGCTTGGCGCAAAATCGTATGGCCATCGTTTCGGGTTTGGCCCTGGGTATAGACGCCGTGTCGCACCAGTCAGCACTCGAAGTCGGCGGGTATTGTGTCGCCGTCTTAGGTGGCGGCTGCGAAATCCGCAGTATCCGTCCGTTCTCCTGTTCCGCCAGTATCCATACGTCTGAACAATTCATTAATTCACCTTGATTTTTTACCACTAAACACACGAACGACACGAA
>CAIKNB010000155.1 GCA_903828685.1 Candidatus Uhrbacteria bacterium
GGAAGCACTTAGGACAATTTCTTCTGTAAATCACAAGCTCAAAAAGGCAAAAGAACATTTGACTCGAGGAACTTCACAGTGGACGCTGGTTAAGACAGATTGAAGGCCTTCCGCACCTCAGTAGCATTGATAAAAAATCGTTGAAGGAAAAAATATGAACACTCTAGTCTCCTACAATTGGCTTAAAGAGTACGTGCAACTTGGCAAGATGACGCCCGAACAATTCGCGGCGCGGATTTCGTTATCCGGTCCGGCCGTAGAAAAGATCCTGCCGGCTTGCGAGCTCGACAACAAAATCGTAGTGGGTCGCATTTTGGAACTCTCCAAGCATCCCAATGCCGATAAATTGAAGGTTGTGTTGGTGGATGTGGGCTCGAAACTCGAAGTCGTATGCGGCGGTTCCAATCTCGAACTCGGCCAATACGTGGCTGTCGCGTTAGTGGGCGCTAAAGTCCGCTGGCATGGGCAAGGGGATTTGGTCACACTTGAACCCACGGAAATCCGCGGCGTAAAAAGCCAAGGCATGATTTGCGCTTCGACCGAAATCGGTTTAGGTGATGCGTTCCCGAACTCGGATCGCATGATTTTGGATTTGGGTTTTGAGTTGGGATGGAACGCGGAAGCAAAAACTAAAACGCCAAAAGCTGGTACGCCTCTTGCTGATGCACTCGGTTTTTCCGACGATGTGCTCATGGACATGGAAGTGACTTCTAACCGCGTGGATTGCATGGGTATGGTGGGCATGGCGCGTGAAGCTGCGGCCATCCTGAACCGGCCGTTCATCTGGAAGGAACCGAAGATGCCAGCCGTAGGGGCACAGCGCGCTGTGCCCGTACAAGTGAAGATTTCCGCCAAGAAAGATTGTCCGCGTTACATGGCCGCCAAGTTGACCGGCGTCAAAGTCGGCCCCTCGCCGTGGTGGCTCAAGCGCCGGCTCATGTCCGCCGGCATCCGTTCCATCAATAACATCGTAGACATCTCAAACTACGTGATGCTGGAGCTGGCGCAACCCACGCACATCTTCGATGCGGCCAAGCTGCAAGGCGGAATAGACGTACGCCGGGCGCGACTGGGCGAGAAGATCATGGCTTTGGACGGCAAGACGTACGACCTCGACGACACCACGCTGCTCATCGCTGATGCCAAAAAACCCATCGCCATCGCTGGCGTCATGGGCGGCGAGGATACGGGCGTAACGTTAAACACCGCCGAAGTCATCATCGAATGCGCAACGTTCGATTCCGTATGCATTCGCCGCAGCGCGCGTAAACTCAACCTCCAATCCGATGCGCAACAGCGTTATGAGAAAGGCTTGTCTACGGCTGCTCTGCCTGATGCCATGGCGCGCACCATCCAGCTGGTCAAGGAAATCGCCGGAGGAAAACTCGCGGGCAGCATCACGGATGCAGGGGAGACAAAGTACTTGCCCAAGACTTATTCGGTCAACGTAGACGAGATCAACTCTCTGGTCGGCGTGGAGATCGCAAAAACGGAAATGGTTGAGCGCTTGCGCCGTTTAGGTTTCAAAGTCTCAGTCACTGGCAAGACCATCAAAGCCCAAGTGCCATGGTGGCGCGATCACGATATCGAACTGGGTCGGGACTTGGTCGAAGAAATCGCGCGTATCCAAGGTTATGCGAATATCCCCGGCAAGATTCCGTTCGGCTTGGCCCCGCGTCCTATGGATGCAGAATTGATCTGGGAAAAGAATGCCCGGGACATCCTAAAGGGCGCGGGACTGACTGAACTATATTCGTATTCATTCGTGTCATCTGAGCTTTTAGCCAAAGCCGGCTTTGATGCATCCAAGATGCTGCACGTGCAGAATCCGTTGACCGCGGACTTAGCTATCATGCGCACCACGCTACTGCCTTCCATGTTACAGGTCGCTGCCGAGAATGTAGAAAGGTTCTCGACTCAGCGTTTGTTCGAAGTCGCCAATGCGTATTATCCGACCAAGCCGAATTGGACCGATTTGCCGGATGAACAACTTCAGCTTTCCATGCTGTTCATGGGCATGGCTGAACCGTGGCGCGAAGCCAAGGGCTGCGTGGAGCATCTGTTGCAGGAGATGGGGATCCAAGATGTGACATGGCGGCGTTTGGATAAAGATTCGTTCTGGCATCCGGGACATTCGGTCCAAGCCTTCGTCAAAGAAAAGTTGATTGCTACACTCGGAGAGCTCTCTCCCAAAATCGCCAAGAACTTCAAGTTCGAAGCGCCTGTGGCTTTGGTGGATATTCCGCTGGAAGATATCGTGGCGTTGGCCACCACGGCGCGGACCTATGCGCCGGTCTCGATTTTTCCCGAAGCCAAACGCGATCTGGCTGTGGTCGTGGATTTTCGCGTGGAGTTCGATGATATGGCGCGCGAAATCGTCGGGGCACAACGCGCTGTGCCGGTGCAGGTCAAAGTAGAATGGTTCGACACTTACCGCGGCGAGAATCTTCCGGCCGACAAAAAATCCGTGGCCATGCATCTGACGTTCTCTTCGTCCGAGCGTACGCTCGAGAGCAGGGAAGTCGACGAGCTGATGGAAAAAGTCACGCTCAAGCTCAAAGCTAAATTCAAGGCCGAAATCAGGGGATAAAAACCTTTTTCGTCTTTGTGCTATACTGTTGGCGTATGCCATTAGCCACTACAGTAGACCTTTTTTATCTCGTACTCTCCGTAGCCGTCGCCTGGGTAGCGGTTTTCCTGTGCTGGGGATTGTATGAGATGGCGCACATGATGCACCAAGCCAATGTGGCTGTGCGCGAGGCGCGTGAAAAACTTAGCCGCCTGGAAAAATCCATGTGCAGCATCAAAGAGCGTTTGGAATCATCGGCCGAATATTTAGGCGTATTGGCCGAAGGCGGCAAGGCCGTCATGAATATGTTCAATAAGCACGAAGAGCGCAAAGAAAAGCGCCGCGGCAAAAAATCCCGGCGTAACGAAGACGAAGATTAAAACATGGGCGCGGTTTCCGCGCCTTTTGCGACCGGTTGCCAAGGCCTCGCGCGGCAATTAAGATTAGGCTAATCAAAACTTAAGCACCTGCAGGCCTTGCGCCGTCAGCAGGACGAACATCTATGCCAGACGAAGCCATCGTCGAACAACCTAAAGCTCCTTTTGTTCACTTGCATGCGCACTCCATGTATTCGCTTTTGGATGCGGTAGGCGATCCCGGGGATTTCGTGGCCAAAGCCAAGGAGTTGGGTTATGACGCTATCGCGCTGACCGACCACGCCGGGCTGTACGGCGCCATCGAATTTTACGAAGCTGCAACCAAAGCCGGCATCAAGCCTATCCTGGGCGTGGAGGCGTATATCGCGCCGCATAAACGCACGGACAAGCGCCCGCGTATCGACGACCATCCCGCGCATCTGACGCTGCTCGCTGAAACCGAACAAGGCTACAAAAATTTGCTCAAGCTGGTTTCTACGTCGTTCCTCGACGGTTTTTATTATCGTCCGCGCATGGACAAGGATGTGTTGCGCGAATTCCATGACGGGCTGATTGCGCTGTCCGGCTGCCTGAAAGGGGAGATACCGCAGGCCGTGCAGGCGCATGACATGGAAAAAGCCACGGATCTGGCGCGGCAATACC
>CAIKNB010000156.1 GCA_903828685.1 Candidatus Uhrbacteria bacterium
AGCCGCAGTGTTTTACGCTATCAAGCGCAAACAAGGGAAATACGTGGCTGCAGCCGGCGTCTGGACCCTTTTCGTGTTGTGTTTGATTTACGGACAAGGCTTGTATCAGGATCATGTGGGCGTGAATGTCGTATCCATCGGCAATTCCTTTTTGCGCTACATTTTGCCGCTGACGCCATTTTTGGCTTTTTCATCCGGAGCGGTGTGCTGTTGGCTGTTCCAAGCTTTGCCTCAACAGCACGCTGCGGCTTTGGGCGTGCTATTGGTCGGTATTTTGGCCATTCTGGGGACTTGGTCGGCTTTGGCGCGCGACGACGAGGGTTTGAACACTTCGATCCCGGAACTGCAGCGCTACAACGCCATCCGCCAGGAAGTCGTTTCGAATTATGCGGATACGGCCGTTGTATTGTCTGACCGCAGCGATAAGATCTTCTTTCCCGATGTGCGAGCCGTGAGTCCTATGCCCGATAAAGATAGATTCCAAAAATTCGTAACCGACTATCCTTACATGGTGTTGTATTTCGGAACCACGGCGGACGATGCGCAAATACAACAATGGCAGCATCAAGGATTGTTGATGGATCCGGTACTGCAAACCGACAACCAAACATTGTACGAGGTTAATTCCGTCGGAAACAGCACGGCTGACGCCATATGAGAGTACCTAAGCCGCTGGCTTATGCCTTGTTCGTGCTGCCGTGGGCTGCGGCGCTGTTTGGCTTGGCTTGGCTTTTGATCATGCGCTATCCGCCATCCGGAGTTTTTCAGGTCACTAGTCCCTTGGACGGCAAAAGCTCTTGGATCAATCCGTTCTTGCCAGCCGAGCGCACGACCACGCCAGGCAAACAGCCTGATGGTTGGATTGGCCAGCGCGTCATCGATGATCCGGTTTATCTGTCCGCCCTGGTTCCTGGTCCGTATGAGAACGTGGACGTGGATATCGAATACCGGCCGGTGAATCAGCCGCTCATGGAATTCGGCATGGTGCATGATGCGGCAGGCCAGCAATTGGAGCTCAAGCCGCTATACTCCAGCGAATTGCAAAGCGAAGTTTGGCAACAGGCTGAAGCGCAGGGCTATACGGGTTATGTGAGGCAGGGGAGAGCTGCGGCGCGGCTCATGAATCCTGATCCGCAGGGTTTGGCCGTCTGGGACGCCACGGGTACTTTTCCGGAAATGCGCGATGCGTCGGCGCCGGAGAAATCTTACCCCGTATCGCTGCGCGGCTCGCATGATTTTTACCTGGTCCCGACCGATAGGCTGGCCGTGACTTTTATGCTGCAGCCTGCCAACCGCATACAGACGACAGATATGGTTGCGTTCCAGGTATTCTGCGGCGACAACCAAATCCAGCAGGAAGCGTTCGACATTTCAGGTAGCCGCGAAACGCGCATGGGCAAACCCACGGAACATGCGATAGAGATTCCGCAGGCCGCTGATTGCATCTATCACATTGCTTTGACCGCGTCAGATGACGTGTTCATTCGCGAGATTCGCACTGTAAGTCGCCATTGGGTCATAGGACCGCGTCTGGTCGTGGGCGACGTGGTTGGTTACGCCACCTCGACTTATCCGGCGCAAGTCTGGACCAATAGCCGTCATATCGTGGCCGAGACTTTCCATACCCAAGGCCTGCAGACCGTGACTTTCGGCCAAAGCAGCAAAAAGATTTCACGCACGCATACGCTGGTGCGTCTGGATCGCAGCGATGAACAGCGTTTGGCCGAATTGACAGCACCGTCAGGCGACGTACGTTTTATCGGCGATGGATTTTTTGCGCTCTCACCGGATGCTTTTTTTGAACCTAAGCCGCCGCGCTTCACCGATGCCACAAACTTGGATGCCGAGCGCATCGACGCCGTGCTGACCGACTATGTCAAACCCGACACGCTCGCGGACAGCTGGCTGCGCTCGCATTTCAGCTTCAAACTCGATCCGACGCTGGATCGGCTGCGCTTCGTGCTCTCGTCGCCCGGAGTCGTGGCGCGTTCCGCTGCCGTGGACGTGCGGCGCATCACTTTGACGTATCATCGTCCTGCAATTTCATTCAAGGATTGGTGGTCTACGCTGCGCCAGGAACTGGCTAATGCCTGGCACCGTTTATGATATGACTGGAAAGGAATTCTTCAAGCGGCTGCTTATCCATTTCACCCTGGCTTTGGTTTTGTGGTATGCGGCGCTCATCGCCTTGGAGCGGCTTATTCCGGGTTTTGTTTCGCCGTTCGTGGATTTGGCGCAGATCGGCTTATGTTCCGTGCTGGTTTTGGCCGCATGTTTGGCCGTATGCAAACGCGAGGCTGGTAATTGGCGAAAAATCGTTTCGCTGATTCTATTTCTGTTGTGCGCTGCCGCAGCCGTGGCATTTTTGTGCACTCGAGTGGCGGCTTACGGCAATTGGATGGCGTTACTTATCGGCTGCGCGGTTGTGCTACTGGCGCTCGCGACCTACGTATTGTGGTTCGAAAGATTTGCGCCTTGAAGCCGCTTCGATTAAACTCTCCGCAGTATGCAAGACTGTCTCTTCTGCAAAATCGTGTCCAAAGAACTTCCGAGTTTTCCGGTTTATGAGGATGAAAGGTTTTACGCCATTTTGGATATCCACCCCACCAATCCCGGGCACACTCTCATCATCTCCAAGCAGCATGCGCACAACCTTTTGGATGCGCCTGAAGATGTGACCAAGAACATATTGCCCTTGGCGCAAAAGATTTCTGCTGCCCTGTGCCAGGCGATGCAGACCGACGCCTTCAATCTCGAGATGAACTGCGGCGCAGTCGCCGGGCAGATTATTCCGCATCTGCACCTGCACATCGTGCCGCGTTTTCCCGAAGACGGATTCAAGCATTGGCCGGGCAAAACTTACGCCGCAGGCGAGGCTGAGAATATAGCTCAAAGAATTCGCGAGAGTCTGTAGTGAAACGCAGTGCGTATAAAGTTACGCATCATTCCACGGCCAGCGTCCACAAGCCGGACTTGCCATTTTTCGTGCCCAAGATGTAGAGCGAGCCGTTATTCAATGTCATATCGCTGACCACGTCGAATGTTTCCAGTTGCGTGACGATGCGGCCATCGCGGTCGTCCAAGTTCAGCGCGAAGATGCCGCGTTGCGTGGCGAAGAATACGTCGGAACCGTTGCGGTGCCATGCCGCGTTGATAATGGAATCGCTTTGACGCAGCACTAGTTCCGGATCGTCCAGCGGATTCCAAGTCCACAATTCTCCGCCGTTGATGAGCAGATACGTCTCTTGGCGTTTGAGACTCAAAGCGTGCGGCGCTTCGCCTTCGGCTAGATGATATTCAGGCGGATTGCTTTGCGCCACGAGCGAGAGCCAATTGTTGCCGTCGCGCAACAATACGTGGTTGCTCTGACTGAAATAAAAGCGCCAGTCGCCAGGCGGCAACACCAAACCGCGTTCCGGATTATTGAGTTGGACGTAGACTAAGCCCGAAGCGCCAGGCGCTTGGCGGATTTCTGCAGTTTCGGTGGAATCCTGCGTGCTGCTGGCAAAGGGCAATTTCCCCAGACCGTAATCCGAAGTGCGGAGCGTAGTCTGATCGCTCCCTTCATTACCGATCAGGTCGTTGCCTGACCAGCGGTAAGCTGCAGGGGTCATGAGCATGGGCCCATGCGTTCCCAGGGTGTCGATGAGCCAGGCAGCCGGATCTCCGGCACCGGGTCCATTAAGCACATAGCGTCCGTTATCCGACCAGATGCTGTGTGCGCTCAACGTCGTGGTCGAATTCAGGTTCACAGGAGCGGCTTTGTCCGTCACCAAATCATAGACCACGGCTTGCGCAGGCGTGGCGGACTGAATCAACAAAAGCTTACTGTTATCCGGCGACATGGACAGCGCTGTACAGTTGGTTTGATAAAGCAGACTGGAAGTCGCTACTTTCCACAGCCAAACGGTATTGGCAAAAGTGACTTTCTCAGGAAAGACGTCGAGCGACTTTGACCAGCCGTGATAACCTGCCTTCTCAAAATCAAAAGCATGCTGACCAGGCGCCATATCCTGTATGGTCGTCGGAGATTTGCTGGAGTACGCACGTCCATCAATATTTATGGTGGCGCCGCTAGGCGTAGAATCCAAAATCACGGTGCCGTTCCGTTCCACCA
>CAIKNB010000157.1 GCA_903828685.1 Candidatus Uhrbacteria bacterium
CCCGGGCCGCGAGAAGGCGGTGTTCGACTATTTCACCAAGACGCAAGGCGCGATGGAAAGCCTCCGCGCGCCGCTGCTTGAGGAAAAGATCGTCGATTACATCCTTTCGCAAGCCAAGATCACGGATAAGAAGATCTCATCCATCCAGGAAATCTTGCCTGCGCTGGAAAAGGTAGTGCAGACCGGAAAAAAGGAAATCGTAATCGTGTGTGACGACATCGAAGGCGAAGCGCTCACCACTTTGGTGTTGAATAAACTACGCGGCACGTTCCATGCCCTGGCCGTCAAAGCGCCGGGCTTCGGCGATCGCCGCAAAGACATGTTGCAAGACATCGCCATCGTGACCGGCGCCACGGTCATCACCGAAGATTTGGGCCGCAAGCTGGATTCGATTACGCTGGAGGATCTGGGTACGGCGCACAAAGTCATCGCCACCAAGGACAACACAACATTCGTAGGCGGCGCCGGCGACGAGTCGCAAATCCAGGGCCGGGTCTCGGTCATCAAGAAGACTTTGGAGAATACGGAATCCGAATTCGACCGCGAGAATCTGCAGAAGCGATTGGCCAAGCTCGCCGGTGGCGTGTGCGTGATCAAAGTCGGCGCAGCTACCGAAGTCGAGATGAAGGAAAAGAAGCACCGCATTGAGGATGCAGTGGCTGCCACCAAGGCTGCAGTCGAGGAAGGTATTGTGCCTGGCGGCGGCGTGGCTTTGCTGCGCACGCTTAAAGCATTGGAAAGCTTGCAGCTTACCGGCGAAGAGAACATTGGTTTGAATATCCTGAAGAAAGCCATCGAGGAACCTATCCGCTGCATCGCAGAGAACGCAGGCAAGGAAGGCTCGGTCGTGGCCGAAGAGGTCAAGAAGCGCCAAGGTTCTGACGGCTACAATGCCTTGACCGACGTGTACGAAGATTTGCTCAAGGCCGGCATCGTGGATCCGACTAAGGTCACGCGCTCTGCCTTGCAGAATGCGGCGTCAGTTGCAGCCATGTTCCTGACCACGGAATGCGTGATTACGGATAAGCCCAAGAAAGAAGAACCAGCCAATCCCGGCATGGGTGGCATGGGCGGTATGGATTACTAGAAAAACAAGCATTCGTGCTATAATTCAGCTGATAATCACTAATTGTCAGTCATCTAATTCTATGCCCGAAGAAATCAAAGCGTCAGTCAAACCGGTCTTCGACAAAAAAGATATCGACGAGAATAAGGCCTTGGCTGCCGTGGGTTATATCGGCATCCTGTGCCTGATTCCGCTCCTCACCAAGAAGGATTCCAAGTTTGCGCAGGAATGCGGGAAACAGGGTTTCGTGCTTTTCATCCTTGAGATTGCCGTGTGGATTGTGGGCATGGTGCCCATCCTGGGCTGGTTCATCGTCTGGCCTTTGGGCTCGCTGCTCACCATCATCTTGAGCGTCATCTGTTTGGTCAAAGCTCTGCAAGGGGAGTTCTGGGAAGTGCCGGTCATCGGCCAGTACCGCAAGAGCGTGAATTTCTAATTTTTGGATTTTTGTGTAACGTAGGGGCACGGCGCGCCGTGCCCCTACTAGTATCCAAATGCTCCAAGATTCCATCAATCGCATAGCCGAATTGCGCGCCCGCCTGGAAGAGGCGTGGCAAGTTTTGGATTTGGATGCGGAACGCGGCGAAATCGCAGCTTTGGAAGCCGAAGCCTCGGCGCCTGATTTTTGGAGCGATCAGGAACGGGCGCGGCGCGAATCGCAAAAATTATCTGACCTCAAAAAAGATTTTGAAGGCTGGTCGTCCTTGCGCGTAGATTTGTTGGATCTGCTGGAGATGGCCGAGCTGGCCAAAGCCGAAGGTGACGCCTCAATGGAAGAGGATATCGAAAAACGCCTGCAAGACCTGGAGAAACGTTTTGCAGCGCAAGAATTCGCCATGCTGTTGGGCGGATCGCATGATAAGTCCAACGCCATCTTGTCCGTTCATGCGGGAGCAGGCGGCACGGATGCGCAGGACTGGGCCGAGATGCTTTTGCGCATGTATTTCCGCTACGCCGAACGCGAGGGTTGGAGCGTCAAACTTTTGGATGAGAGTCGCGGCACCGAAGCCGGCATCAAGTCCGCGACTTTTTCCGTGGAAGGGCGTTATGCCTACGGCCATCTCAAAGGCGAAGCCGGTGTGCATCGCTTGGTGCGTCTCTCGCCATACAACTCCGACAACTTGCGCCAGACCTCATTCGCCTTGGTCGAGGTCATTCCCGAACTTGCCGAAGACGCGGACATTGAAATCCGACCGGAGGATTTGCGCATCGATACTTTCACTTCGGGCGGCAAGGGCGGACAGTCGGTCAACACCACGTATTCAGCCGTACGCATCGTGCATCTGCCGACCGGCATCATAGTCTCGTGCCAGAACGAACGCTCGCAGACCCAGAACCGCGAGACAGCTATGAAGGTGTTGAAGTCGCGGTTGCTTTTATTGAAAGAAGAAGCTTTGCAGAAAGAGAAGAAAGAGTTACGCGGCGAATACCACAGCGCCGAGTGGGGGAGCCAGATTCGCTCTTACGTTTTGCATCCGTACCACATGGTTAAAGATTTGCGCACCGGGCATGAGACGTCAGACACGGACGCTGTTTTGGACGGCGATTTGGATGCGTTCATCGAAGCCGAGCTGCGCCAAGGTATCAAACCAGGAGATTTTAGGGAGGAGTTGAATAAGGATTAATGGCGCAACAAAGCCATTTTGCGTTAAGCGCATCGAATTATCGATTTAAAATCGCTCAACAAAGCGATGTTTTTTTGGCTTAAATCAGCTAAGAATGTTAACCGCTATCCCTTGACAAAAGCGCTATTTAGTGGTATCTTCTTTTGTTAACTAAAACAAACGTTTGGCTAAGTTCAGTCACATTTTGACGGCTTGGCACGCTGATTCTGGTCACGTCTTGCGCATACGGCGCAGGAGGTGAACGGAACAGGCGTCACTATGGTCCCAGAGCGGGCCACGGAGGCACTCATGAGCTCTTTCAAAAATTTGGCAGTTATTCTTCGTACCTGGAGCAACAACAAAGACATCGCGAAGGCAGTTGTACGCGCGCTGAACGCCGGCATCGGCCGCATCATCGTGATCGTCAAAGACGACGACCCTAGCAACTACGGCAACGTCGAAGCTTGGCTTGCAGGTGCGATTGAAGCGAACGTGGGACGTATCACGGTCCTTCCCATGCGTGTCGGGTATTCTTGGTCGAACGCCCTCAATTACGGGTTCGATGAGATCCGACGCCTGAATCTCGCTGCTGCTGTCCGCGACGAAGCGCAGATCGACTACGTGCTGAATGTCTCTAACGAGACGCTGTACGAGCCGTCGACAGTTGAGGCCATGGTGGCTGAGATTTCGTCGGACGCTTCGATCGGCGCTGTGGGCACCAGCTTCGCGGGCCGGCAGAATGGCAACGCGATCGATTTGGGCAAGAGCTACATCCATCCGCGCAACACCATGATGTTGGTGCGTTGGACGGACTACGTAACTCTCGGCGGCTTCAGCCCTAGGTGCGACCAACTCGGCGGACAGGAAGATTTGGATTGGTTGATGAGGCTCGAGCAGAAGGGGAGCAAATGGACGCTTCTCGACCTCAAGGTGCCGCTCCTCGTGGGCGTGAACCACCATCAGCCGACAAAAGAGGCACGTGAGATGAAGGCCATCGCGGGCATTTTGTCGATGAATGCGGAAATCACCGCAAATTTCGGCAAGGCAATCCAGCGCCTCTACTAACTTCGTACCTTCTACTCGTCGTCCTGCATGAGACAAACTCATGCAGGACATACGACTTCTGACGATCTCTTACGAGGCCGTCAGAATCACGTATATGAAAAATCGCATTCTCATCACCGGCGGGGCCGGGTTCATCGGATCGCATCTCGTGGATGCGCTGGTTTTGCGTGGCCATGAAGTCATGGTGCTCGACAACCTGTCCACGGGTTTCCGCAAGTTCCTGAATCCGCAGGCGCAATTAGTGAAACTGGACATACGCGATAAAAAGGCTGCGGATTTTATCGTGAAATGGCAACCTGACATGATCTACCATCTGGCAGCCCAGATCATCGCGCCACTGTCCATCGAAAATCCTTTGCATGACGCCGAAATCAACATTATGGGAACGCTGAATATCTTGGAAGCTGCGCGCCAAGCTAAGGTCAAACGTTTCGTGTTGGTCAGCTCGGGTGGATTGCTTTCGTCTGAAGAGACCGTGCTGCCGACCGACGAAGAACACATCATCAAACCGGCCATCCCGTATTGTCTGTCCAAACTGGCGGCCGAAGATTACGTTATGTTTTACCGCGAGGCCCATGCTTTGCCTGCAGCCATCGTGCGTTTGGCTAACGTGTATGGTCCGCGGCAGAATCCGCAAGGCGCTTCGGGTGTGGTGGCGATTTTCGCTGAACGCATGCTCAAACGCCAACCACTCCGTCTGGATGGCGATGGTACGCAGACAGCCGACCATATTTACGTCGGCGATGTCGTGAGAGCATTGCTGCTTTTGGGCGAGCGTCCCGAAGCTACGGGGCCATATCATTTGGGTACGGGCATGGAAACGAGCGTTAAAGACATCTTTGCCAAACTAGCTGAACTGACGGGATATGACTTGGCGCCCACTCCGGCTCCGGCACGCTTGGGCGAAGCTAAGCGTCGGGCTTTGGACTCCGGCAAAATCAAGTGTGAACTGGGTTGGGAACCGAGGATGCCGCTGGACCAAGGTCTGGCACTGACCGTGGATTGGATCCGCGCCCAGCAAGACCCGGTATGGAGCGAACAACTTAAACAAACCTGCAAGAACAAAATTGAAAAATTGAAAAATATCCAATTCGAAACAGCAATTGCACCAAGCAAGTAACGGCTGGACGAAAAATATACAAATCCCCCCAGTGAACACCGGGGGGATTTTGTTTGATGGGGCCGTTGACATAGTGGCTTTTTTGTGGTTAATTGGCACATTGCCCTTTTGACAAAGGAGAAGATGAATGGCTGAGAAAAGCGAAATCAAATCACTGCTCAAGCACAAACCGAGCTACCGCGAACTGTTCAGTTCGTTTCCGTTGGTTATGGGCTTGATCCTCCAGGCGGACAAAAAAAGGTTCATTAAGATAATCCTGCTCTCCGCTGTCCAGGCGCCGTCGGCTTCGTTGCGGATGTACACCATCAAACTCATCACCGACGCCATCCTCAATAAGTCGGTACATGATTTTGTGCTGGCGCTAATCATCATGGCTGTGACGGCTGTGGTGGACGAAATCACGGATGTCGCACGCGAGGAACATACCGACCTCATGCGTTATGCTTTTGAGCGTCACCTGACGCTCAAGACCATGCGCCACTACGCGAGTCTGCCTTTGGCCACGCTCGAGGACGCCAGGTTCAGGGAACTGAGCCAGGCATTCCGCGACCGCAAAGGAGTCGCATTGGGCGTGGCGGAAATGTTCGCGCAATTCCCTGCGATCGCATTCTCGTTCATCGGCGTTGCCACTGCCGTGATCTATATCCCGTGGTTCGTCGTCGTAGTGCTGGCGCTATCTTTCATCCTGCGCTTCATGCTGATGCTCCGCGTACCGCATTTCAATTGGAGCGTGCTCAATTACGAGACGCGCCAGGGCAGGATGGGCAACGCATTCATGAACTATCTCACGCGCATCAGACATCTGGTGCAATGCAAGATCCTGGGTTTACCCGAATATTACGAGGAACGCTGGGATGGGATTTTCCTCGAAGGACAAGCTGAGAAATTTAAGGCGTTGCGTGCTTCGACCTGGGCAAATTTGAGCGGCGAGCTCTTGCGTAGCGGAGGGTATCTGCTGGGTATGGGTTATGTGGGCTGGAAAGTCATGAAGCAAGCCGTGGCGTTCAGTTCACTAACCGTGTTCATGAGCGCGTACGGCAACCTGTCCATGATTGCCCAACGGTTAGCCATGATGCTGGCCCGGCTGCAAAAGGATTGGATGTTCATTCCGCTGTACGAGAGGTTCTTCCAGGTCAAACCGGAGAAGGATGTCGGTTCCCCCGTGCCTCAAGGTGCGTTGCGCATCGAGTTCAAGAACGTATGGTTCAAGTATCCGGGCAAGGAGACGTTTGCGCTTAAAGGCGTGAATCAGATTTTCGAGACCGGCGAAAGGATTGCGCTCACCGGCGTCAACGGCGCGGGTAAGACCACGCTTATCCGGCTGCTCTTGGGAGTGTATGCGCCGACTCAAGGTCAGATTTTGGTGAATGGCGTGAATCTGCAGGATATCCGGCCTAGTGCATGGTTCAAGGACTTGAGCTACGTGGCGCAAGACCCGCCAATGTTTGAAGACACGCTCGATGAGTTGATCAGGCATGGCCGCGTGGACGAAGATTTGGCTGAAGACGGTTTGCAGCAAGCCGCGGCCACCGTAGACTTCGATCGCGTGGTGGAAAAACTCGAGGGCGGCTGGCGTACGCATATCGGCAAAGAGCTGGCACATGATGACGAAGAAGGCCATGAGCTTTCGGGCGGCCAGGTAAAACAGCTCATCATCGTGCGACAGATGTATCGCTTACATTCGCGCATCTTCATCTTGGATGAAGGGGCCGCCAACCTGGATCAGAAGCGCCAAGCCCTGTTCTATCAGAGTACGGCTATGCTCCAGGACAAGCTGGTGATACACGCCACGCATGATCGGGAAGCGTTAAAGCATGTCGATCGCATCGTGGAGTTGCCTTCGCCCGAACGCCTCGATGCAGATGAAGCTGCTAACGAAACGATTATGTCGTATAAGACCGGCGACATGAGCTAGCGAGTCACGATTCTCCTTAGGAACTTACCCCGTCCAGACGCGTATTTGGACGGGGTTTTTGTTTGTTGCGCAGTAGGTTATTATGACTGCGATAAATATGACACCGACAGAAATCAACCGCGCTTTAGCTGCCGTGGGCGGCCGGGCCAACAAGAGCCTGGGCCAGCATTTTTTGATTGATGAAGCGACCCTGGAAGAGATCGTGGCAACTGCAGCCATCAAGCCCGGGGATTTGGTGCTTGAGGTCGGACCCGGTCTGGGAGTGCTGACGCAGGCGCTCATCAGGCAAGGCGCCGAAGTCACGGCTATCGAACAGGACCGGAGATTCGTGGAATATTTAAAAAGATACTCGGCAAAAATCGTCGCTGGCGATGCGGCCATAGTGCATTGGCATGAGCTTATCGGCGAAAGGCCGTGGAAGTTCGTGTCTAATCTGCCGTATGCCATCACGTCGCTCGCACTGCGCAAAGCTTTGTGGGCGCCCAAGCCTCCGGAGAATCTGGTGGTGCTGGTGCAGCGCGAAGTGGGGGAGCGGGTTGTTTCGGTCGCAGGCAACAAGAAAAAGGATAAGACCTCTTTGTTGTCTTTGATGGTGGCACTCTCATCCGAATCGACGCGCATCGTACGACGCGTGGCGGCAGACTGCTTTTATCCGGTGCCCAAGGTCGAATCCGTGGTCCTGCAGATTGTGCCCATGCCTTGGGTGGAACGTGAAAAGAGATGGGGTTTGCATCCTGACAAAATCATGGAACTGGCGAGAAAAGGTTTTGCACATCCACGCAAGTTATTGCGATCGAATTTGGAGCTCAGTCCGGAATCTTCAGTCCTCGGTCAACTCGGGATAAATGAAAAAGCGCGGGCCGAAGACCTGTCGCCAGAAGATTGGGCGAATCTTGCAATTGTCATGGGGAGTGAATGAGTGTTGGGGTGTGTGCCACACGCCCAGGCGCATGGCATGCGCCTGTACAGATTTTTCATAAAGAAAAAACCGACTGATGCGTAGGGACACGTGAGACGTGTCTAGCATCAATCGGTGAAGTTGGGCTTGGGGGCAGGAGTAGAACCTGCCCCCTTACCAGGCGTTCGGCCTAGCCGTTGGCCGCGAGACCGGCTTTGCTCATGGCTTGCGCCATGATGCCGCCGCCGTTTCCAGCAGCAGCCGGTTTCGCTGCGGGCGCAGGCTCGCTCTTTGGCGCTGGCGTGGATGCAGCAGGCTTGCTGGGAGCGGGATTCGATTTGGACGCGGGCCGAGGGGCTCGCCGCCTGTTCTCGAACGCAACCGCACGATCCAGATATGCCTGTGCCTCACGCTCGGCTCCTTGGAGGTCGTGGCTCTCCGCGAAGTAGACACTCGTGACGAACGCCTTGACCTCGCTCTTGAGAAGGGAGACCTCGTTGTCCGTGTACGATGCGTTGTCCGCCGCTTCGAGCACGAGCCGGACCAGGAACCTGGTCGCGGCGAGCTTTGCCTCGCTGCCCACCAAGCCGTCCTGTTCCCGGAGCTGCGTTTGAGAGCCCAAAAGGCTCTTCACGCGCTCGACGGTGAGACGGGGATGGCGCTTGCCATCGCTGCCCTTGACCGTGTCGCCCATGCGGCTTTCGATCTCAGGCTTCTCGGTGTTCAGGCGCCCAGCCAGGAGCAGTGCGTTGCGCGCTGCCCGACGCTCGTCGCGCTCGCGACGCTGTGCCTCCTCGGCCTCCCGCTCGGCCTGGCTTTGCTCGCGACGCTTCGTCGACTCCATCTTGTTCTGCGCCAGGAGCAAAGCTCCGTGGATCGCAGTCAGGATGTAGTTCAGGAAGTTGGCGCGCTTCTGCGCGCGCTCGTC
>CAIKNB010000158.1 GCA_903828685.1 Candidatus Uhrbacteria bacterium
AGTTATTTAGGCATGAATTAATTTGTTGTTGCATTATCCGTCGGCGGGGGAACATCCTGACCCGGTTGGCCCATGCCTGGACCACGACCGCCACGGCCGAGCATCACATAGTGCTCATCGATGCTGTTGTCTTTGGCCCACTGTTGAAGCGAGGTTGTCTCGGTCTTCATGGCGCTCTCGCGATCTGTCTGGCTCTTGTCCTTGAGCGAATCCATGAATGTCTGGACTTCCTTTTGTTTGGCGATGATGGCGTCCTCTTGCGTCTGCGTGATCTTCCCATTTTTTACATCTTGATCCAGCACGTTCTTTTGCTGCGCCACGCGATCTGTCTGCATCTGCGTTTGCATGACCTGCTTTTGTTCGTCGAAGACTTTTTGCACGTCGCTTTGGCTTAAGTTGAATTTTTGAGCGATGGCAGAGACAAGGCTGCTCATGTAGTCCGTGCGGCCGTTGGTGGTCTGCGCCGCGTGGATGATGCCTGTGCCCACGACAGTTATGCCCACTGCGGCTACGGTAGTGATGACCAGTGTTTTGATTTTGTTCATAAGTTTGTTGGTTGATGAATTATATTTTTGTTGGCAGGCCGCACCAATCAGGGCATTACCGTCTCCGACCTCAAGACGTTGCCCGCACTGACTGGTGCGGCGTATCTGCCGGATTTGCGCTGCGAGGCTGCGTCTAGATCGCGTCGCAGGCTAATCTGGCGGACTGCATCATTAGGATAAAACAACTCCAATGAAGAAAATGTGAAGCAGGAACAGAAAAAATGTCCAAAAAACCGGCCTTAGCGGCCGGCTTGTGGATATGTTTCATTAATTGGCTGGAAGGAAGAGGCTGACTGCAGTTCCTTTTCCGGGCTCGCTTTGGATCTCCATCCGTCCATGCAATTGTTCCGCAGCAGCTTGCGCGATGGAGAGCCCCAGGCCGCTGCCACCGGTTTGCCGTGAACGGCTTTTGTCCACGCGGTAAAAGCGTTCAAACACGCGCTGCAGATTCTCCGCATCGATTCCGATGCCCGTATCTTTGATATTTATGCTGACCGCGTCTTCTTGCGATTTGGCCGTGACCGTCACGCTTCCATTAGCGGTGTTATATAGGATGGCATTTTTGATGACGTTATCCAAGATAAGCGCGAGTTTCGATTCGTTGGCTGCGGCCAAGCAGGGCTGCTCCGGCGCTGCGGTTACGAGAGAGACCCTGTGCTGTTCAGCCAAGGGCTTGAGCCGCTCCACTGATTTCAAAATTGTCGGCCAGACGTCTAGGGATTTTATCTCCACGTCCGTTTCTTCGGCTTCATCCAGATGCGACAGGGCTAATAGATCGTTCACGATGCGCCCCATGCGCTCGACTTCTTCCAGATTGCTTTGCGCATGTTCGCGCGAATTTTGTGTGAGCGTTCCTGAATCCATTTGGTTTTCGATGTCCGTGCGCAAGATGGCCAGCGGCGTGCGCAGCTCATGCGAGGCATCACCCAAAAAACGGCGCTGCCTGTCGTAGGCGTCTTGGATTGGTTTGAGCGTGAGTCCGGCGAGCCAATGACTGAAGGTGCCGGCGATGGCCAGCAAGCAGCCGTTCACGGCCAAGAGCGTGAGGATTAAATCGCTAAGCACGTCTTCGCGCCGCGGCAGCACGTTGCCCGGAGGCGGCAGCAGATGCAGGATATTCGGCGGAACGTCGTTAAAGCGGTGCAAAAGCTGCGTGGCAAAAGCCGAATAAATCACGCTGCTCGAGATCAAAAGGATGGCCGCCAAAATCACCACGTATACGGCGGTCAGCTTGAGTCGCGCATCGTGGAAACGTCCGCTAAGCAAGCCGGTAACCTTTTCCCCAAACGGTTTCGATTCTTCGGGCATATTTTTTCGGTAATTTTTTACGCAGGTTCTTGATATGTACATTGACCACGTTGCTGAATGAATCGTAAAACTGGTCCCATACGTGGTCGATGATGTCTTGATGGGTCGCGACTTTGCCGCGGTTGCGCAGCAAATATTCCAGTAAGCCGAATTCGCGCGCGGTCAGATTGATTTCGTGACCTTCCACAGTCAGTCTTTGGGTGCGCGTGTCCAGGCGCAAACCGTCCAGCTCCAGTGCGTCGCTGAACTGGATGGCCGGGCGACGTAACAATGTGCGGATGCGCGCGGCGAGTTCGTCGAAGGAAAATGGTTTGACCAGATAATCGTCGGCGCCTGAATCCAGACCGGTAATTCTGTTGTCCACCGTATCTTTGGCCGTGAGGAAAATGATGGGCGTGGATTTGCCTGCATGGCGCAGGTCGCGACAGACTTCCACTCCATCGCGCTTGGGCAGCATGATATCCAGCACGATCAAATCGTAGTCGTTAAGGCGCGCCATCTTTTCGCCCTCTTCGCCATCAAACGCGAAATCCACGGCATAACCGCGATGTTGCAGGCCCGTAACCAGACCCGCATTGAGTTTGGGCTCGTCTTCCACTACCAAGATACGCATGGGATATGTATAGCTTAAAGAGCGTGAAGATTCAATGAAGACGGGGTACAGGCAAAAATTCGGCATGATGCTATAATCTGCATAATAATATTATGAACAATCCATTCGAAAAGTTCGCTTCCGCAGCTTCCAGCAAACAGGAAACGCCCAGTGATCCTCCGCGGCGCGTACCTGAAGCCGAACTCACGGTCAAGGCCGTGCGTTCTTCGGGTCCGGGCGGCCAGAACGTCAATAAGGTGTCGAGCAAGATCGCGTTGCACTGGAACGTTGATGCTTCGACTGCTTTTACGCCCGAGGAAAAAGCCATCATCAAACAACGGCTGGCCAACCGCATCAACAAAGCAGGCGAGTTATATCTGGATTCGCAGAGCGAACGTTCGCAGCCGCAGAATCGTGCTGCGGTCGTGGCGTTGCTCAATGAGCTGATTACCGAAGTCCTGAAACCGCAAATCGAGCGCATCGCAACGCAGCCGACCAAGGGCGCCAAAGAGCGGCGCTTAGAAGAAAAAAAGAAACAAGCAAGGAAAAAGCAGCAGCGTGGCCGCAGTCGAGAGGAATATTGACGTTTTGAGCAACAAACTGTAATTGAGTCGTGAGTCCCGGCTTGATTTATGGCACTATGAACAGCATGAGACACACGAGCTCGATATTGAAGGCCAGCGCCGTGGGTTTTGCATTACCTGCGGGGGAATGGATCCTTCGGGATATCGACCTGACCGTCAAGAACCATGAACGCATCGCGCTCGTCGGCGCGAATGGCTCAGGCAAAACCACGCTGCTTAAGATTTTGAGCGGCGTTTTGTCGCCGACTACCGGCTCGGTGCAAGCGAGCGGCAAGATATTCCTTTTGCCGCAGCTTGATTTTTCGTTGTTCAATTCACAACGCACGCTGCTTGATTATCTCCAAAGCCAGGCCGAAGATTATTGGAAGGCCCTGGAAATCATGGAACAGAAGTTCGGTTGGGTTGAAGCGGATTTAGAACGGCTGCTCGCGTCTTTCAGCGGAGGTGAGTTGGTGAAGATTATTTTTTCTTTAGCTTTGGCGAGCGGCGCCGAGCTGTTGCTCTTGGATGAACCTACGAACCATCTTGATTTCAAAGGCCAGCAGATTTTAGTCGAGCTTATCCATGGGTTTCCGGGTGCGGCTATCATCGTTTCGCATGACGCCTTCTTCATAGACGAAGTAGCAGATACGGTTTGGGAATTGGATGCGGGCAAACTGAAAGTCTTTGGCGGCGATTACACTTCTTATAAGGAACAGAAAGCCGTGATGTGCCAAGCCCAGGCTGCGCATTGGGAAGCAGCGCGCAAAAAAATCAGGAAGATCAGGACCAGTCTGGAGCGCGAAACCAATCGATTGGTCAACGTGGAGCGCGTGGACAGGAAGTCAAAAAACGATCGTAGCACGTCGCGCATGGCCAGGAATACCATGCGCAGCCAAGCCTCGGAGACCGCGGGCAAGAATTCAGCTAAGTATGGGCGTCTGCTCGAACGGGCCAAGGACGAGGCCGCGGCCAGCAAGCCAGAATATCGCCGGCCAGTGCATGTGGTTTTGGACTTCGAGACTGAGGGCAAGCGAAAATTGCTGAGCATCGAAAATGGAGCTTTGAGCGTGCAAAACAAGATTTTGGTTTCCGGAATTGAATTCGGATTATCTTCGGGCGAACGCATGTCTCTTTCCGGAGCCAATGGTTCGGGTAAATCCAGTTTGATTAAAGCCATGTTAGGTCTGGCGCCTCGGGAAGTCGCACTCGCCGGAAAAATCTTCGTCGTACCTGAACTCACGCGAGTGTATTTGAGTCAGAAATATGAGATCGTGGATCCGAGCCTGACTTTGGCCGAAAATTTTCGCGCCTTCAACCCGCGACTCACGGCGCAAACCATGCGCAATCAATTGGGGCATTTTATGTTCATGGGTGACACTGCGCACGAACGCCTGGCTGCGGAATTGAGCGGGGGAGAAGTGGCACGTTTGGCTTTGGCTATGCTCACGGCATCCCCGTTGGACATCCTGGTGTTGGACGAGCCGACTAATAATCTGGATGCGGAAACAGTCGGCGTGATGGTCCAGGCCTTGCAGGATTTCCCCGGCGCCGTCATCACGATCTCGCATAACATCAATTTCCTGGCCGATATCAACGTGGAGAAATCCTATCTCATCCAACACGGAGCCTGGAAAGCTACGCGCCATCTTCCGGCTGAGAAAAATGATTTTTTGCTCGAACTGCTCGCAGCCGAATGATCAAAAATCGAGGTGGTATTTTTTTGTTTGATTTCTCTCTGTGCTTCTGCTAATACTTAGCCGTACATTTTTGCTGTTCCTTTAACCTATAAGAAAGCGAGTGGTCCATGCAAGGATTGCCTTGGCAGATGCAAGCCGCATTTTTCATGGCTGGCGGCTTGTGTGTCGCCGTGCCGCTCTTGCTCATCCCCAAATCCACGCTGGCCCGTTGGTCGCAGCTGGAGTTCACACGCTGGCAGCTGCGGCTCTTGTCGCCAAACTTCATCACGCTCTACGGCTTGGTCCTAACCTTGTTCGGAGCGGCGGTGTTCTTCCTGGCGCGCAAGATCCTTCCGCACGCCGAGTTCTGGGGCCCGTTCTGCGGTCTTCTCATCGCCGTCAAAGGTCGAGTCCTGGATATCTTGGACGGCAAGACGTCTAAGGCCGAGCAAGAAGCCGGATTGCCGCGCAGCAAGTTCGACCGTTGGGTCGGCTCGTGGTTTGATCCGGGAGCTGACAAAGGGGGCAACCTTCCGTTCTTCATCGTGTTTACGGCTTATCGTTTGGTGAGTCCGTGGATCATGTTGCCTATCCTGGCCACGGACTTCATCGGTACGCTGCTGCGCGAGCCGTTCACCATGTGGCCTGCGCTGCGCAAATACCCGAAGCACGTAAGGTTCATGGACCGGCTCAGGCTCGAAGTCGAGAAGAGTCCGGAACATGCGTCTGACGCCAACCCGATCGGCAAGATCAAGACGCCCATGCAGTGCTTCGGCTTGGTCCTGTGCGTGCCTTACTGGCTCGGTTGGCTGCACGGGCATAACGCCTTGAATTGTTTTTTCAGCGTAGTGTTGGTGCTCACGGTGTTGAGTCCGCTATCGCGCAAGATCAAGCACCCGACTTTCGTGGAATGGATGAAGCGGCTCAAGGAAACCCACTTCAGCCATCGCCAAGTAAAGTTTTGGTAGCCCTTCTCTCTCGGCCCGCCCTAATTCGGCGGGCCGTTATTTTTAAGATATGCACAGCCAGGAGAGGTGTTGACGCAATCCTCGCTTGATGGCAGCGGTGGAATAAAGAGTCTTAATTTTATCGCATATGTCCAACTCAATTTGGGCCAAGTCTGTTGCATCTGTTTTGATGGTCACTGCGGCGGCTACTGCAGTAATTATTCCTTCGCCCGCGTTCGCCATGCCGCGCTTTGCGCTGTTCAAGGCGCATCCGCCTATCCATATCAAAGGCATGGCAGCGGCGGCGCCGGCCGGTCTGAATCCGGACCAGGTCAAAGCCGCGTACCATCTGCCCGCGACAGGCGGCGCCAGCACCACCATCGCCATCATCGACGCGTTCGATGATGCGCGCATCGAGAGCGACCTTGGATTTTTCGATCAGCAGTTCAAGCTCGCGCCTTGCACCACGGCCAACGGCTGTTTCGAAAAACATAAAATGAGTTCCACGCTCAAGCAAAATGCCAGCTGGAGTTACGAGACTTCTTTGGATGTGGAGTGGGCGCATGCCATGGCGCCGCAAGCCAAGATACTTTTGGTGGAAGCCAAGTCAGGCAGCGGTGCGGATCTGCTTGCGGCCGTGGATTACGCGGCCAAACGCAAAGACGTGGTGGCCGTGTCCATGAGCTGGGGCGGTTCGGAATTCCAAGGCGAAGATCAATATGATTCGCACTTTGCATCTGCCGGGAAAGTCTTCTTTGCTTCGTCCGGCGATGATGGCGCGGGTGTGAACTGGCCCGCGGTTTCGTCAAACGTGGTGGCCGTGGGTGGCACGACTTTGACTTTTATCTCATCCACGCATGCGGCGCATGAGACGGCTTGGAACGGCAGCGGCGGGGGAGTGAGCGCGTATGAGGCGCAACCCGCTTTCCAAGCCAGTTATTCGATTCCGCGCGCCAACAAAATGCGCGCCGTACCCGATGTGTCCTTCGTGGCTGATCCGGCCTCGGGTTTGGCCGTATACCGCAGCACCTCGGCCAAAAAGAACGCCAAGAATTGGTACGTGCTGGGCGGAACGAGTGCAGGCGCGCCGCAGTGGGCTGCGATCCAGGCCTTGGGCCAGAGCGCAACGCTCACACAGTTGTATGGCGATAAAGCGTCGACCACTAACCAAAAATATTTCCGCGATATCACGAGCGGCAGCAACGGCGACTGCACCTATTATTGCGATGCGCGTCGCCACTACGATTACGTGACCGGCCTGGGCAGTCCGCTGACCGTGAATTTTTGAGCGGAATTTCCGCATCAGCCGACTCAATAGCGCCGCACAAGACAAGTGTGGCGCTTTGCGGTTATACTTGGACTATACACGTATGATGAACCGAAAATTTTTGACTGGACTCTTGCTGTGTCTGGGTTTGGTTACGCTATTTGGTGCAGGCTGTGCAAAGCCTGCGGCGCCCACAAAACCTTTGGCCGCCAGTTCGGTCACCGCAGCATGCGACATGCTGACCCTGTCCGACGCTACGCAAATCCTGGGCGGCAATGTCAGCTCGAGCCAGAATGGCACCGTACCCTCCGGGCAATCCACGGCTTTCACCATGTGCCAATATTCGTCGCTCGACATGAACCGTTCGTTGAATCTGCTGGTGCGCCAATCTTCAAGCGCCGAAGAAGCTGCCGCCATCTACGGACAAGCCAAGAAGAACGCGCCTATCATGTCCGGCATCGCCGTGCAGGATGTGCCGGGATTGGGCGATGGCGCATTTTGGATCGCTGACGGCTTCAGCCAACTCAACATACTCTACAAGGATCGTTGGATCATGATTTCCGTTTTAGGCCTGCAGTCCGACGATAGGCTAGGCCTGGCTCGCGCGGCCGCGGCGCGCATGTTGCAAAGGCTCTAAGCCGTTATGTCGACAAAAAACCGGACCATGTCCGGCAGTATTCGCGACTCCTGCGGCGATTCAAATTTTGAGCGTGAGCTTGATTTTGGCGATCACGTCATCCAGCCGCCATTCGCTCTTGGCCAGATAATATGCCGGATGGTCTTCTACGATGCGCCGCGTGACCCGGTCGTCCATGACCAAGTTGGTCAACAAGATGACCGGAACTTTTTTGCCCCATTCGTCCTGGCGCAATTTTTTGAGCATGGTCAAGCCATCGATTTTCGGCAGCAGGATGTCGAGCAGAATCAGGTCCGGATGTTTCAGCAAAGCCAGCTTCAGTCCTTTTTCGCCATCCGTGGCTTTGAGCACCTTAAAGCCTTCTTTGGTCAGCTTAAAATCAATAGCCTTAAGCATGGGAGGCTCGTCTTCCACTGTCAGAATCGTGAATTTATCAGGCGTCATAGCCATCGGTCAGTCGAGTATACCACGTCTGCGGCTCAATTCCGTGGTGCCTTTTTGGGCCTTGATGTGCGTGACCGGAAGGCTCACGTGAAAGGTCGTGCCCGCGTTTTCCTCGGATTCAAACCAAATCTTGCCGCCGGATTTGTCGATGATGGCTTTGGCTATGTAGAGCCCAAGACCCGTGCCCTCGGTTTCCTTATTGAGTATGTTCTCGCCGCGAAAAAGCTTGGTGAAAACTTTGGCTTGCTGTTCCCTAGGTATGCCATAGCCCGTATCCGAAATATCCAGGTTAATGCCGCGTGGCCTTTTCTTCAGGCTTAGTTTGATTTTGCCTCCCTCCGGCGTGTATTTGACGGCATTGGACATGATGTTCTGGATGGCGGTGCGCACCATGTGCGGATCTATGTTTAGCTTGGGCAAGCCGGTTTCCTGCTCCAGCTTAAAGCTCAAGCGCTTGCCGCTGATGATCGGCTCCATCTCATGGCGCAGATCGCGGCAGACCAAGGCGATGTCCGTTGGCTCCGGGTTGATATTGAGCGAACGCATTTCGATGCGCGATACGTCCAACAGAGACCTGACCAGCTGTGACATGCGATGCGCGCCCTGGTGCAGCTCCTCCACGAATTCGGTCTGTTTGGCATTCAGCGCACCGGCGTCGCCCGCGAGCAGCATGTCGGCGTACCAGTTGATGGTGGTGAGCGGCGTCTGCAGCTGGTGCGAGGCCAAAGAAACGAATTCGGTTTTGATTTTGTCCAGATCTTTTTCTTCGGTGGCATCGCGCATGATGCCGATGGCGCCCACGATGCGTCCGTTCAGGATGATGGGCGTAACCGAACCGGACACCGGAAAGCGCGTGCCGTCCTTGCGCATGAGCGAATAGCGGCTGGTGAACCAGTTGATGCGCACGATTTTGCCTGTTCTAAGTGCGA
The DNA here is from genome assembly GCA_903828685.1 of Candidatus Uhrbacteria bacterium. Lineage (GTDB taxonomy): Bacteria > Patescibacteriota > Patescibacteriia > 2-12-FULL-60-25 > 2-12-FULL-60-25 > CAIKNB01. The sequence continues at coordinate 8,912 of CAIKNB010000158.1, forward strand.
TGAAAGGCGGGCGTTTGTTCTTGGGCACCATGCGTCCGTTTTCGTCGTAATAGCCAGGCACGATATCCACCAAGTCCTTGCCCAGGACTTCGGCCGTTTTCCAACCCAATAGTTTTTCCGCTTGTCCGTTGAAACGGATGATTTTGCCTTGTTCGTTGATGGCGAAAAGGCATTCGCCCACGCTGTCCAGAATGGTCGAGTCCTGCGCGGTTTGGCGCGTCAGCGCCGCGGTCTGCTCTTTGAGCTGCTGCGATGCGCGCTGGAACATGCCGAGCAGGTTGATTTGATGGCGGGATGAGACGATGACGAAGATCAAGCCTATGACGATGAGCAGGTGGTAGGCGGGATCATAGCCGTTGTTGGCATAGCTCGGCTGCAGGAGCGCCAAGGCGAAGGCCAGGGCAAACAGCATCACGCCGGTCAAAAAATAATACAGTGCCGTGCCTTTGGGGATTTTGGGATCCAAATACAATTTCAGGAATAAGGCGAAAAAAACCAGGCACAGCGCTAAGCCGGAAAAATTTATGATGGAAAAAATCAGATTAAAGGGCATAGGCCCGGATGCTTACGCAAGTATACCTGTTTTCGGGTTGCCCTGGAAGAATTTATTACAAAACACCCCGCCGGAGCGGGGTGTTTTGGGTCTGGGTAGAGATTATTGCGTGACTTGGATGGTCTGGCTCAGCTCGGCTGTCGGGGCTGTGACGGTCACACGGCCGGTCGTGGCATCGCGCGAAATCGTGTAGCCTGTGTTGTAAGTCGTGCAGTCGGTGTAGCTGCCGGAGGTCGGGTCAAACGGCAACGAAGCAATCTGGTTAGTCACCAGGCAGGAGCAGATGTCACCATTCCCGCCGCCGCTCACAATGGCTGTGGAAGTCGCAGGCAGAGTATGGGTTCCGGTTACGTTAGCGCACCAGACGCCCTTGTTTTCGGCGAGATTCTGCTGTACAGCGCCGGCGATGGCTGAAATGTGGCTCCGGCGCTCGGAGTTGCGTGAATTGGCGAATTGGCGAGCCGGGTTAAGGGCGATGATGACCGCGCCAGCCAAAGCCGCGATCAAAGCGATGACGATCAAGATTTCAATAAGGGTGAAACCTTTCTGCTTTTGAATCATATAG
>CAIKNB010000159.1 GCA_903828685.1 Candidatus Uhrbacteria bacterium
CACTGGCGCTGGTAGATACCAATCCCAAGGCGCTTGCCACCATGATGATGCTTGCCCGGCGGGTTTTTGATGAAACCCGGTGCGGTGTAAAGCTCGTCGGTGCGACCGACCGGCGCAAAGTGATGACCGACTCGGACTTTATCGTGCTCACTTTTTCGGAGCGTAACGCTCATTTTCGCGGAGTTGACACCAAGATCGCCGCCCGACACGGCGTCCGCATGTGCAGTTCGGATACCATCGGTCCCGGCGGCATATTCCGTGCTTTACGCGAAATTCCCCACGCTCTGTCAATCGCGCGCGATGCGCAGAAAATCGCGCCGCAGGCCTGGCTGATCAACTTTGTCAATCCCACCGCCGTTGTGGGCATAGCGCTCATGCGCTACGCGCCGAAAGTCAAAAGTTTTGCGCTTTGCGACGGCAACCACGAGCCATACAACACCCTGCATTGGTGTAAGCAAGTCGGTATTGTTCCGCAAGATGAAAAAAGTATTTCGCCAAAAATATTGAAAAAACTTGATTTAGCCATCGGCGGGGTAAATCATTGCACCTGGCTTGTCCGCTTCCGATATACCGGCAAGGACCTGATGCCGGCTTTGTATCGTTGGGCTGTTGCCCAGGCCGAAGCCGAAAGAAAGAATCCCGGCGAGAAGGCCAAGCCGCGTTATAATGCGCACTACGCGCTTCAGCTCTTTGATCTCTATGGCGCCTATCCCACTGCCGTCAGCCACACTAAGGAATATGTGCCTTTCTTTCAGGGCTACGGTTTGCGCGCAAACTATCCGGAACCGATCAAGCTGTTTGAGGCTGACGTGCGCGCGCGGGAAATGACCGCGGCCTGGAAAATTACTGAAAACTATGCCAAGGGAAAGTTGGCGGCTAAGGATTTTTTAGGCAAAACCGGAAATGATCATGCCACCGACATTATTGAGAGCATGTGGGGCGGACTGAACAAGCAGTTTTATATAAACAGCGCCAATCGCGGCGCCGTGACCAATCTTGCGCCGGATGCATTTTTGGAACTGCGTTGCGACCTGGATATGCGCGGTCCGCGTCCGCAACCCTTCGGCGAAATGCCGCGCGGTCTCCTGGCCCTGACCCAGGAGGTGCTGGATACGCACGAATTGACCGCCCTGGCGGCCGTAACCGGCGACCGTGCCATCCTGCGCCGGGCCATGCTCACGGATCCGATCTGCAATAATATCGGCGACGCCGCTGCCTGTTTGGGCGATTTCTTTAAAGCCGAGCGTGATGTTCTGCCGGCCTATTGGTTCAAAGTCGCCGCCCGACGCAGGTGAATTTACTGGTTTAGAATATAGGCGTCCAACTCAATCAGGAATGGAGCGGTGCGATGTCTCGTGATAATAACCATCGGCAATCCCGGGAATGGATCCCTTATCTCCTGCTGATCATCGTGCTGGTGGCGTTCTGGATGACTGCGTCCATCGTGGATGTGGCCCTCTGGACGCAGCGGAGGCAGTGGCCAGTCTGGATGTTTCGCTACTTTGATGCTTTCTGGCTAACCCTGCACGCGTTCCTTCTGCCCCTGTTGATAGTCATGATTCTCAAGCCACGCCTAAACGCGTTCCTGACGTTTTTAGCCGCCGCGTTTCTGGGGAGCGTGGCATGGGACTTGATTTATTCCTGGCTCACGCGCGGGCGGCTCATCAGTGACAGCATGGTCCGCTGGTTTGTCCCGGACTATTACAAGCCGGTAAATATTGGTGTGACCGAAGCTGGCGCCCTGTGGTTTTACATAG
>CAIKNB010000160.1 GCA_903828685.1 Candidatus Uhrbacteria bacterium
GTCTTTTTATCGGTTGTGTTTACAGCCGTGCCAGCATAATGGCTGCGCCGCAAGAAAATCAAAGCGAGGATAGCCAAGCGAGCTAGATTTACCGGCGCAGACATTCAGCTGGCGACTTTGGCGCAACCTTTATAAAATGGTTGCAAAGAAAAAAATCACTCTTGGTGGCTCGTCTCACGCATCGCATCAACAACCCGAAGCAATGACGGCTGCTTCTCAAGATGCGGATCGGTTGCCATGAATTCTGATGAAACCTCGCGCGCCGCGGCCATAAGTTCCAGATCGCCATAGCGCGCGCACTTGAAGATAGCTTGCCCGCTCTGCTGCACGCCCAACAGATTGCCTGAACCGCGCAGCTTCAAGTCCGCTTCCGCAACCTTGAATCCGTCGTCGGTCTGCTCCAGCACGCGCAGCCTCTCGGCTATGCCCTGGTCTTCGCTGGCTGCGAGCAGGCAATAGGATTGATATGTCGAACGGCCTACGCGCCCACGCAGTTGGTGCAGCTGGGCCAGGCCGAAACGCTCGGCTCCTTCGATGAGCATAACTGTGGCTTCGGGTACATCAACGCCGACTTCAACTACCGTGGTCGCAACCAATACGTCGGATTCACCATTCACAAATTTTTGCATTTCCGCATCTTTGTCCTTAGCCGGCATTCTGCCATGCAGCATGCCGATGCGCAGGCCTTTAAGCGGACCAGATTGCAGGCGCCGCGCCTCTTCTTCCGCGCTTTTGACTCCGAGATTGTCGGACGGATCAATCAACGGACACACCACAAAAGCGCGGTGGCTGTGCGCTACTTCGCGGCGGATGAGGTCGTACGCTTGCTCGCGTCCCTCCTGACCTGCGTATATTTTGGTGCTGATGGGCGGGCGGCCCGCGGGCTTGGTGCGGATGACCGAGACTTCCAAATCGCCCAGCATGGTCAAAGCCAGGGAGCGCGGTATAGGCGTGGCGCTCATCGAGAGCAGATGCGGCACTCTGCCGTCAGGCCGAGATGAGACGATGAGGGCTTCGCGCTGTTCCACTCCGAAACGATGCTGCTCATCGATCACGGCCAAGGCCAAATCCGGCGGGCAAGCGCCGCGTTCGATGAGCGCATGCGTGCCCACGGCCACGATGCGCCCTTGCGCCAGACGCTCGCGCGCGTCGCTCGGCGAGAGTTTGGTCTCCTCATTGCCCTCATACAGGATTTTGGACGAGGAGGTCATGAGCAAAATAGGTATGCGGTACTGCCCCAAAAACTTGCGCAGCGTGGCCAGATGCTGTTTGGCCAAGATATCGGTCGGCGCCATGAGCGCGGCTGAATGGTCGGCGCGGAACACCAGCGCCATGAGCATGGCCGCGACCACGGTTTTGCCGCTGCCTACGTCGCCTTGGAGCAACCGGCGCATGGGACGCGGCTTGGCCATGTCCTGGACCGCGGCCCACACAGCTCTCTTCTGATCGACCGTGAGTTCAAAAGGCAAAGCAGCCGTAAATTTTTTTGCGAAAGGCTCATCGAATACGATCTCTGGTGCGCCAGCCACATCGGCCTCCAGCCGCGCCATGCGCAAAGCCAGCTGGTAGACGAGTAGCTCGCCGAAAGCCAGGCGCCTTCTCCCCTTTTCCGCTTGCTCGGCTGATTCAGGCGCATGCACAAACCGATATGCCGCCGGCAGGGACGGGAGGCCAAGCTGTGCCGTGACTTGATCCGGCAACCAGTCGGCCGGCAATTCGGTCTCTGAAAGCGCAGCCTTGATCAAGCGGCGCAGCGTTTTTTGCGTGACCGGCCCGGTCAAAGGATAGACCGGAGCCACGTTGCCGGCAGCCAGGGTTTCGGCTGTCGCTGGTTCCCACAACGGTGAAGTGAACCCGCAGCCGAATCTAGGACGCTGGGTAACCGCACCGGAAACGAAAATCTCATCTCCCGTCTTAAGCTGCTTCAAAAGCCAAGGCTGGTTGAACCACGTGGCCATGACCGAACCGCTATCATCGGACAGCAATGCCCGGATGATCACGAAACGTCGGCGAAAAGATTTGAGCTGCTTGATTTCCTTGACCGTGGCGCGGACCGTCACCGGTTCGTTCAACGGCAGCATGGCCACGGAAACCAGATGGCTGTAGTCGTCGTAGCGCCGCGGAAAAATCGAAAGCAGCTCGCCGATAGTCTGCACCTCGAGCGATTTCAAGACGCGCCGCTCATGAGCGGTTACGCCATGCATGAATTCCACGGGATCATCCCAGCGCAACATGCGTCTAGCGTACAAAGATAGGAAGAAAAACGCAAAAGCCCACGCTTTTGCGTGGACTTTATACGTGGTGCGACCGAGACGATTCGAACGTCTGACCTCCTCCTTCGCAGGGAGGCGCTCTATCCAGCTGAGCTACGGCCGCTTGAACTAATTTTGAATGCCAAATTACGAATGACAACTTTTGGTACA
>CAIKNB010000161.1 GCA_903828685.1 Candidatus Uhrbacteria bacterium
AATCATCCTTGCCACCCAGAAGAACAAGATGTCATAACCCGTTTCAAGTACGGCCGTTGGATGATATTCCTTGAGCTCGCCTGATTTCACCAGGTTTCCTTCCGCGTCTATCGCTGCATTCGCGGGCCAACCCAAGGTCGAGAAGGTCCACATGCCTGAAGAGAACCAGGTATCGAGCGTATCCGGATCGCGAGTCCAGTCCGAGCCTGGAGATTCCGTACCGATTTTAACCTCTTCACCCTTGTACCACACGGGAATCTGGTGGCCGAACCAGATTTGGCGCGAGATGCACCAATCACGCAGAATATCGACCCAGTGAAAATAAATTTTTTCGAAATTTTCGGGCAGGATGCGTGTTTGGCCGGACGAAACCGCATAGCGCATCAGATCCTTGAGCGTCACCTCATCACCCTTCTTCCATTTGCCCAACGCATTCTGTCGCAACTTAAATGGCTTGTTGACCCTAATGAACCACTGCAGCATGGGCAACTGTTCGACTATGCCTTCGCCGCGCTCCGCGACCATCAGATTCTGCGCGATGGTTTCTTTCTTGATTACGCAACCCGCGGCTTCCAGCAACTCGACAGCTTTCTTGCGCGCCTCAAGCGTGCTCAATCCGACGAACTCAGTCCCGGCTTCAGCCGTCATGTGGGCATCTGGTCCGATGACCTGGATCATGGGCAAACCATGACGCTCAGCCATCTCCGCATCGACCATGGAGTGCGCTGGCGTAACACCCAGCGCTCCTGTGCCAAAAGACGGGTCCACTTCCCTATCTGCGATGACCGTCACTTGGATTTGTTTGCCGCAGTAATTCGCTTGCAATTTTTGGCCTACGAATTTTTTGTATCTCTCATCATCCGGATGCACAGCCACAGCCGTGTCGCCGAACTTGGTCTCGGCGCGCGTGGTGGAAATGGCGATGGGGAAATCCTTGTCATACGTAAAAGTCACGAGTTCGGCCTGCGTCTCCTTATGCAGGACTTCGTCGTCTGACAACGTGGTCTTGAATTGCGGGTCCCAGTTGACCACGCGGTTGCCGCGGTCGATGAGACCGTCTTCGTACATCATCTTGAACATGGCGTTCACAGCCACATTTCGCTCTTCATCCAAAGTATATTTTTCGCGCGCCCAATCCATGGACGAACCCATGGCTTTGCATTGGCCCACTATGGTGTCGCGCGAAGCTTGTGCGAAATCTTTTACTTTTTCCAAAAATTTTTCGCGTCCCAGCTCGCGGCGCGGATCCTTCATCCCCTGATCTTTCAGTATCTTTTCCACTTTGACCTGCGTGGCGATGGCGGCGTGATCCGAACCCGGGACCCAATATGTCTTCTCGCCGGACATGCGATGAAAACGGATGAGCAAATCCTCAATGGCCAGCATCTTGGCGTGGCCCAGATGCAGAGTGCCTGTCCGATTAGGCGGCGGCAGCACTATGCAGTATGGTTTGCCCTTCAGATTCCGCGCAGGCAGTTTGTCCGGATCGAAAAATCCGGAATCTTCCCAGGCTTTAAAAATCTCAGCCTCGACCGCTGAAGCGTCGTAGGCTTTGGGTAAATCAGAAAATCGCGACATGGCTACGATGGTACTTTGATTAATGGGTTGAGGCAAATAATACCTGCAACGCTTAATGTAGCCAAACGTATTGTAAATCTTTAACTTAACAAATAATTGCTCAATTGAGCCAAAATCTCTTGACCTGATAGCCGTAAAGGGATAAGCTGGTCAATCGCCATTTCTGGCCTCAGAGCTGGCGAAAATTATCCTTTATCCATGGCATTATCCCAGGAACAACAGGCTATTGAGCTCATCTTGCGCTCCAAACGCGTGCTCATAGCCGCCCGACAGTCCGCCACCACCGATGTACTCGCTTCGGTAGCGGCTGTATTGCTGTACCTGAACAAATGCGGCAAGATCGCGGACGCCGTGGTGCCCGGATTCAATTCCGATAACTATCCTTCTTTCCTGCCTGCGAGCGACCGCATCCGTCCGGCTTTGGGAGCGGTACGCGCCTTCGAAATTGCGCTCGACGTGAGTGCTAATCCTTTGGAGGATCTGCATTACGACATCAAAGACGGCAAGCTTTTGATAACTGTAGTGCCGAGCAATGGCGAGTGGTCGCCCAAAGACGTAGCTTTCCGCCACGGCGAAGACCGCTATGACCTGGTGCTGGCCGTGGATTGCCCTGACGTGCATGCGCTGGGCGAGCTCTTCACCGACCACGCCGACTTTTTGTACCGCACACCCATCATCAACGTGGATTGCGACCCGGGCAACGAGCATTGGGGACAGCTAAACCTGGTGGACCTGACCGCGGTTTCCTCGAGCGAAATACTTTATGGCTTGTTCAGCCGCTGGAACCGCAACTTGATAGATGAAGACATCGCCACCGCGCTTTTGGCCGGCATGATCGACAAAACCCAATCATTCCGCACGCCCAACGTGACGCCCAAAACTCTTCAAATCACCTCTGACCTCATGGCCATGGGCGCGCGGCGCGAAGAGATAGTGCACGGCTTGTGGCGTACGCGCAGCGTGCCGGTATTGAGGCTTTGGGGACGCGCGCTTTCGCGTTTGGAGCAAGACCGTGAACTAGGCTTGGTCTGGACCACGCTCTCGCATCAAGATTTCATCGAAGCCGGAGCTGGCGAAAACGCTTTGGACGGAATCTATAAAGAGCTTTTGACTTATGCTCCGGAAGCCAAAGTGGTAGTCCTGTTCCACGAGATGCATGGTGCTGCGCCATCTGGAGCGTGCGTAACCATCCATGCGCAGCCGCCGTTCTCCGCCCAAGAACTGGGTCGGTCGTTCGGCGTCAACGCCGGGTCGCGCGAAAAAATAGAATTCTGCCTGGCGCCGAACACGGCGCTGAACGAGGGTACTAATTTGGTCATCACTCGCCTACGCGAGACCATGCGTGCGCTCAAAATTTAAGTTTGCCGCCAAAATCAAATCGCGGCCCGATGCGGGCCGCGATTTTTTATCATTCAAGTCTTATTGTGCTGTTCCGCCATTGCACACGTTATCACAGATGCCCAGGTTGGCTATGCAGCTTCTCCGCTTAAAGATAGCCTGCGCACCGCTAAGCTTATTCGCACTGGCAAGACAGCTGTCCTCCGTAGTCTGGCAGGATTTTAAACAAACCGAAGTAGTCCCGCTTAAGCTCCCGGCAGCAGTTCCACTTGAGCCTGTCGTACCTCCTGTCGATCCTCCAGCTGTGATGTCAGACAAGCCCGCGGCGCTAGTATTAACCGCAGTAGCTGATGTACCTGCTGTGGTCTGTGTTTCCGCATTGTTAGCCGTAGCGGCAGTGTTTGCAGTGGTGTAACCCGAAGCACCCGCAGCATTTGTTTCTGCGGCTGTAGTTGTTGCAGCTTGGCCCATACCTGAAGTATTTGCAGCTGCATTGGCGTTGGTATAGGACCCGGAATTGTTGTTTTGCGCGCTGGAACTGATTTGGTTCTCGTCCGGCGAATCCGCGCACTTGGCCGCAATGCAAGCATCAATGGCTGCCACGTCATTTGGCGTTGCAGTCCGACAATCCACACTACACTGCTGCTTTGACTCTACGCCGCACAGCTGTTGGATGCAGGCGCCCGCATTAGCGGCTTGTTTAAAGATGTATTGGCAATCCGAGATGCACTGATTGCCAGTCGGCTTCTGATGCTGGCAGAAATAGCGGTTACAGATGCCCTGCATATTCGGATCCGCGAAAACCGCCTGACAATCAGACGCGCATTGGTCTGCAGAAGGAGGTGTGGCACTGCAATAATAGCTGGCGCAAATATCTTGATAAGTTAAATTATTCGGAAATACCTTTTTGCACCTGTTCACACAAGATGTGGTAGCGGCATCCGTGGCTGAACACTTGGCATCGCAGGCGCTATTGCAAGCATCGAGCGAAATGCCGGTAGTCGCCGTAGCGGAGATAGCCTCTGCACACTTGGCTTTGCAATTGCTGACGTTACAAGTGGTCGGTGCCGTATTGCCTCCGCAGCTCGGTCCGACTTGGCACTGATTGACTATTCCGTTCAACATGCTCTCGATCTTATCCAAACGCTGATTAAGCTGTTGGAACTCGCCAAACATGGTCGGGGTCTCGGCGCCGAAAGCCGCATAGCCAATCGCTCCAGTGAGGACCACTGCCAGACCCGTCACGATAGCCGCTGACCAGATATGCGAAGCGTGACGCGCAGCGTGCACGATATGATGGTCGCGAATGTGCGAAGTCGGTCCGACAAAGCGGACTTTGCACTTGGAACCGCTGCAGCCCATGTGTCCGCAGACGTTCGACTCTTCGGTAAAACCGCCGCAGGGACCCTTGGGTATGGGCGAGCTACCGGCCTTGGCAGACTTGCCTGCCGGCTTTTTTTGTTTTGGTGTTTTTGCTTCCATATTGGAAGAAATTAAATAAGATATTAGCTGGGCAAAAGTATACCATATGGGCACCAAATGTTCGACAAGAGCTGGCTAGGCCCATGTTCAGGACCTAAAAACACTTGCTAGATTGACATTTCCAAACGAAACAGCTACATTCCCACCTGCGCCGAAACGCCTGAATCGCGCATTTCCGCTTGGACGGCTAGCTCAGTTGGTTAGAGCG
>CAIKNB010000162.1 GCA_903828685.1 Candidatus Uhrbacteria bacterium
CACCAAGATGATGCGGTGCCCGGCGTCCAGAGCCTTTTTCAGCACGAATTTGGTCTGCGGCATGGGGCCTTCCTTGGCATCCACCAAAAGCACGCAGCCATCCACCAGGTTCATGATACGTTCGACTTCGCCGCCGAAATCCGCGTGTCCTGGAGTGTCCACGATGTTGATTTTGACCCCGCCGTACATCACGGCCGCGTTCTTGGAGAAAATCGTAATACCCCGCTCTCTTTCGAGCGGGTTGGAGTCCATGATGGTATCGCCTTCCAGACCAGACTCTCGAAACGTCTCGGATTGCTTGAGTAGCGAGTCTACGAGCGTTGTTTTGCCGTGGTCAACGTGGGCGATGATTGCGATATTGCGAAGTTCCATTGTTGGCCGAGTTTACATCAGTTTTAGGATTTGGTCAAGGTTTGGGGCGGAATAAACAAAATCCCCGGCTGTGTGCCGGGGAGGTTTGGGATTACTGGTGCGCTTGCCAGAACTTTTTGGCCGCTTCGATGAACTCCTGATGGCCTTGTTTTTCCTTCATCCACTCCCACCATTCGATGCCCCAAAAGTCCACGGCGTTGAGTCCCATGCGTTCGGCAAAGTCAAAGTTCTTCTGCATTTGCTGCAGGTTCATGCTGCTTAACTGATCAGAAATAGGCGTATCTTGCAGGGCTTTGTTGCTCCAGGGTTCCATCTGGAATTCGCTGACATACAGGTCTTTGACGCCAAACGGTCGCAAGAGGATGGCTTTGTGCAAGTAGAAATACGGTGGCACGAACCAGTAGTAAAAGTTGAAGTTTCCTATGATGGGATTCCTGACCACGCGGTACACGCTGATGCCCAGGCGATCCACGAACACGCCGAGCGTGAGCCAGGTCGAGAGCTCGCCCGAATCCGTAGTGTAAATCTGGCGCGTAGGATCGAGACCGCGCACGAAATCGGTTTCGTTGCGGATGAATAAATAATCAGGCGCCGGGCAGTCGCCGTAAACAAAGTGCGGTTCGTTCTCCACTTGCCACGCCAGGATGGCCGGGTTGTTGCGGTAGCGCGTGACCACGGTTTCGATATAGCGCAGAGTTTCTTGGCGCTGTTCGGCGCGCGGCATTTTCTTCCACCAATCAGGACCCCAGCATTCGGGCCAGCGCGGCAGCTTCTCCCCCACGGCCAAAACTACTTTGCCGCCGTGTGCAGCCACGGTTTGGACATCCTTGTCCAAGTCGCTGAAATTCCACGTGCCTTGTTCCGGTTCGATCAGCTTCCAGTACGCCGAAAGGCGGAAACGCTTGATGCCGATATCGTCCACGGCCACTTGCAGCGTCTTATCCGGATCCAATCCGAGTTCCTGCGCGTAGGGCCGGCTGAAAGTCATGCCATATGTCACCTGCGGCGTTTTGCTGGGCCAGCCGATAAACAGGAAGGCCAGTATCGCGACCAGCAATAAACCAACCAGTCCGAGGACGAGCTTGATGAAGGATAAGAGAGATATATTCAACTTCATACCAGCAGATACATGCCGGCAGCCGTGACTACCAACGCAGAAATCTTAATGGCCAAAGCTTTGCGGTCAAGATGTTCGCCTAGGAGCTGCGGCGCACGTTTATTCAGCGCCAGCGCTAAGATAACCAGGAACGCGTACTGCACGGCTTGTAAAGCGTTGACGAGCGAAGGGCTGCCTTGCGAAATCCCCCACTGCACCAGGACAAAACCCAGCGCACCCATGCATTGCCCCACGATCGCCAGGATGCCCGCCATCTTGCCCGGTTGTTTGTGCTTGGAGGTATCGCCGCGCTTTTCAGGATGGATGATGCTCATGGCTTCGGCGCCGGCTTTGCGGTCAATGACCGTAAGCAGCAGCAAGGCGGCTAAGGCGGCAAAGAGGCGCGTGGCGATGAAACCGCCGAGAAAGCCGGCTGCGCCATAGACCGCTTTGCCCGAAACCGAAGATACGGCAAAGAGGATGGCTGCGGTCACGCCGAGCCAGATGGTTTGGCCTGACGGCCTGCCGGATTTTCCGCTGGAGAGCAAAACGGTAGCCAAGATGAGCAAACCAAAGCCAATAAAAGTTTTGTCAGCCAGACGCTCGGCCAAAAAAGCGAACGAGCCTGCTAGAGTGAAGATCGGAATCAATGAACCTACGATGGGCACCACGCGTGTGGCTTCGGCGCGCGCCAAAGCTGCGAAGAAAGCCCAGAGGGCGAAAATGAAGGATGCTCCGCTGATGGCCGCCAAAAACCAGTCCCCGCCTGTGACGGGCCAGAAGCGTACGAACGGCACGCCCAACACGACCAGGGCGGAAAGCAGTCCTACGATGCCGGCGTAAGTGGCGCTGCGTGAAAAAGCTGATTTGAGCAGGATCTTATCGATGGCGAAAGCTACGCCGTTTGACAGGTGGCCGATGATGGCAAGGAAGAACCAGGACATAGTTTATATTTGTATGGTTTCGCCGAAGCGCGGGACATCGGTCGGGATTTTTAATTTTTGCATGAGTCGCGTAGCCAAGCCGGCAGCCGCATCTTCTTCGCCATGCACACAATAGATGTGACCCGGCAATTTTTCTGCCGAGCTAATCCAGTCCAGTATCTGCTGTTGATCGGCATGTGCGCTGTAAGAACCGATTGCTGCGACATCGGCTTTGACCTGGACGCGTTCGTTCAACACTTCGACTTTCTTTTCTCCGCTGTATAGGCGACGGCCCAAAGTCCCGCCTGACTGGTAGCCGATGATGAGCAAAGTGGAACGCGGATCGCCCAAGTACCTGACCAGATGGTGCAGGATGCGCCCGCCGTTCATCATGCCTGAACCTGCGATTATTGTTTTAGGCCGCGGCGCTTCGTTGATGGTTTTTGACTGGTCGCGCGACAGGGTCTCGTGCAATCCGGGAAAAGCGAATACGTCCTCGCCGCTCGAGACTTCCTTAAGCGTGTCTTGGTTGTAGTATTGCGGGAACTCGCGCATGACCTCCGAGGCTCTGATGGCCAAAGGGCTGTCCAGAAAGATGTCCATTTCCGGCACCAGCCGGTTTTCGGACAAATGATGTATATCGAACAGCAACAGCTGGGTGCGTTCGATGGCGAAAGTCGGGATGAGCAGGACGCCGTTTTTTTGCGCGGTGCGCGTCAAGCATTCGCGTAAGGTTTTTTTGCGCAAGTCTTGAGCCTCATGCAGCCGGTTGCCGTAGGTCGATTCTACGATGAGCACGTCCTGCGCAGCTAATTGCGCCGTGGGTTTAAGGATGGGATCGGGCGCATTGCCCAAATCGCCGCTGAAGCCCAGGCGCGGTCCCCCGGCTTCATCCAGCTCCACAAAAGCGCTCCCCAGAATGTGCCCGGCATCGCGATAGCGGAACGAAACGCCGTCCAGTTTGACGCGGTGCGCATAGTCAACTAGTTGGACTTGCGACATCACGGCGTCCACATCCTCAAGTTCAAATAATTTGGGTCGGTATTCGCGGCGATATTCGTCTTCCATGACCTGTTCCGCGTCTTCCAGTACGAGCTTGGTGAGTTTGGCTGTGGGCGGCGTCATGTAGATTTTGCCCTTGTAGCCTTCCTTGACCAGCTTAGGCAGGCGTCCCACATGATCCAGATGCGCATGCGTGACCACTACGGCATCGAGCGTTTTGGGATCAAAGCCGAAGTCGCGGAAATTCTTGGCATCGGAAAAAGCCGAACCTTGGAACATGCCGCAATCCAATAAAAGGCGCGTGTCTTTGGTCTGCACCAAATGGCACGAGCCCGTCACTTCGCGCGCAGCGCCGAAAAATGTAACCTGCATATCCGAAAACGCAGTGTATCATGATATACTTCGGCCATCTATGCGTAACTTTTGCATCTTAGGGCTGGTCGCGATTGCGCTCATGGGAGCCGGCTGCAGCGCGGCGAATAAAGGAAAGATGATCGATAATCGGCCGCGTTCCGCGCCTTTGCCGGCCATGCAACCAAAAGCGCAGCCCGTGATTCCGGAAAACGCAAAAAACATCCCGCTTCCCCGCTAGCGGTCGCAATCAGCGATTTGCCATCATGCCATGCAGCAAGATGGCTGATTCGAGCAAGAGCAGAAACGTGCCGCAGAACACCAATATACGATAAGAGATTTCAGGATGCCCGAAAGTTTCCCTAAAGCCTGGTTCGAATGGCCAGAGTTTGCCGCGCAATAAGGCTTCGATGAGCAAAATGGCCAGCATGGCGCCGCCGGCATAGACAAAAGGCAAGACGCCCCAGGCGCCGAGCATGATGGATAAGATGAAAGTCACGATGAAAGTCGTCAGTGACAAGGCGGCGTAGGTCATGGCGTGCAGCTCGTTCAACCTCTCGGCTGTGACTATACGAGCCGGCTTTTCCGCGCGCCGCGGCTTATTGTTTTTGAATTTCATGCGACGTTAGTATAGCAGAAAATTCAACGGACTAAAAAAAGCGGCTGCGCCGTTTTTCCGGATGGAACAAAACCCAAACCGAGGTTGTCTGCGTAGACTTTTTGGTTTGGGTTTGTGTTTTGAGGCCGGAGACGCTCCATGTTTTAAGCCTGATCATATGCGGAACAAGCCTGAAATGCGGTTGGCATCCAATTGTTTCAGCGTATGTGGCGGACGGCTGGATTTTGTCACGGCGCGAATACCGTTCGGCGGAGTAGATGGCCTGCCGTTGCTCGTGACCCAATGGTACAGGTCGATGAGTTTGGCATCTACGGAGTTGTCGGTTGGAGCAACGCTGTGCAGTGCATCGGGAATCGTCGGGCTGAAGCACGGCCAATAGTCGCGCTCCATTCCGGCGAAGGTTTGCGCGAGCTGTTCGCAAGCGCAAGCGTCTGCTTCTTGGCCATTTTGCCTGAGCAGCTTGCCGATTTGCCGGAAAGTTTCGAAGAGATTGGTCTCGGTCATTTGTCCTTTGACGCACGCTTCCATTTGTTCGCGTGCCTGTGTGACCAGATCTAAGCCCTGGTCTTCCTCGCATAGCGAGAACATGAGGTGCGCCTGGTAAAGAATGAGGCGCATATTCGCGCAAATCGCGGGTCGGTCGTTTTGCTCCAGGGCCTGGAGCGTATTCAACGGACAATCCTCGGATGGGATTTCCTGGCTCTTAGGCTCCTGTTGCATGGTTGTCTCCTGGTTGAACGGTTGGGTTGAAAAGGGCGAAAAAGAAGGTGCACCAACATTGTACTCAATATTGCAAAAATAGGTTGTGGATAACTTTTATTGGCGCATTTTTCGGCGATCGTGTAATTAAATCCCCCGCTGTTTGCAGCGTGGGATGAGAGGTGGTTCAGACAACGGACTTATTTGGTCTGAACCTCCAAAGAACCAGTGCGAACGCCATGAGCATCATGCCGGCGCAGAGCCAAAGCATGTTGGCAGACGGCTCGTGTTCCAGTTTGCCCATGGCAAACCAGTGAGTCATGAGGATGGCGAAGCAGCCGAGAAAGCTGATGGTCGAGTTGAGTGAGCCGTAAGTGGCTTTGTATGAGCTGTCCACGCGGCTGTAGATAAAGCCGTCCATGAGCGGGTTATACATTCCGCGGCCAACTTCATGGATGAGCACCATGCCCATGACCGCGTACCACGAATCGGCAAAGGCCAGCAGGGCAAGCCCTGAACCGGTCGCAGCCAACGCCAGGATAAGCGAGCCGCTCTCTTGCTGGCGCAGCTTGGCCCAGCGGCTCACGGCATTGGCTCCCAAGAACATGCCCAAGTTGATGGTCAGCCATACGCAGAGCGTCAAGCGCAGGCTTTGCTCTTCGAAGTGCGGGACCCAGGTGAGGTTGAACACCATAATCAGGCAGAAAGCGGCGCCAACGGTCGCAGCCCAACGCAGCGCGTTGTTCTCGCGCAGCAGGCGCCAACTGGCTTTGAACGCTTGTTGCGAAGAGATGCGTTTGAGCGGCTCCCCTTCCCCGTTCATCCAAATGCAGCAGATGGCCAATGAGACGAGCAGGAAGGCGACGCGCATGAGCCAGCCGAAAGTGAAGCTAACGAGCGGAAAGAGAAAGCTGACGCTTCCTCCGAGCAGCATGCCCAACGAATTGAACCGGGCGGCTTGGGCGAAGGTTTGCTTTTGTTCCCCATCTTGCCCGCGGCGTTTGAGCGCGTCCGAAAGCCAGGCTTGTTGCGCGCCAGAGGTGAAGGAAAAGCCGAAGCCTTCCAATATTTCGGCTGCCAGTGAAATGCTCATAATGCTCCATTTAGTGTGAAAGGCAGCGGCGAATAGATAGATGAATGAGCCTAGGGCGCATAACCCGATGCCGATCCTGACTGACCAGGCGCGGCTGTGCCTGTCTGCCCACAAGCCCGTCGCCATCTGCGTGACGCCGATGACTAGCCAGTAGACGGCATTGATCAGGAAGATGTCCGCTTTGCTTAAGTTCAGGTGGTGCAGATATGGCAGATAGATGCCTACTGCCATACAGCCGCCAAAACTTAGCAAGAACGAGAGCAGTTTGTAGAAGAGACTGGGATGCATGCGATTGACTCCTGTTGTAAAGGTGCATTAAACCCACGTCTGCGTAATGCAGACGATATTCGCATTTAAATCTACGAATAAACCCGGGATGATTCCCGGGTCGTTTAGGAGCCTAAATTGGGCTAATTACTCAAATTTAGGCGCCTTGCGGCACGGGAATGCAAAAGCACGTCGGTATACTCGATACCGGACGGTACTTGAGCAAACATGTGCCACAAACTTTTCATACACTGAAAAGTTAACAGATTCTGTATCTCATGTCAAATAATAAACAGGATGCCGAGTGGCATCCTGTGCGACAGAGAACGGCTATTCGTTCGGCTTGAACTTAGCCAGGGCGTGGATGAAATCCGCGATATGATCGTCGCGCGGATCTTCGCTGGCAAGCACGATTACGACGACTTCGCATGCGTCTTCGGGGAAGACGGTAAGCAGCTCCCGTGCTGCCAGTTGCAGCTTTTGTTCGGCAGTCCTGATTTGCTTGGGCAAAGCTTTGTTACGCGTGAAGCGTCTCACCTTCAGGGCTACGGTCGCCTGACAGGCTCCCACGAAGCGGCTGATCAGGTTTAATGCCCGAGTTCCGTCGTGGCTCTTAACTGCATGCTCCGCGAACTCAACGAATTCATAAGCCAGTTGTTGCATCTCGCAGCTCCTTTCTTGAGTTCGAATAAAGGGCAACCATAAACTAGCCATTTGTCGGCCAGCTGTCAATCTAAAAAGATCCGCGCCGTCTAGCGCACGATTATGGTGCCGTGCACGTTGGGATGGATGGCGCAGCTGTAAGGATATTCCCCCGTGGCTTTGAATACGTGGCTGAATTTGGCGCCTGGCGCAATATTTCCCGAATCCCAGAGCAATGTGCCGTCGGATTTAGCTGTGTGAGACACGGTATCTTTGTTTATCCAAACCACCGTGTCCCCTGCCTTCACTGCGAGGATCTGCGGTTCAAAGGATGAGCTGGTGATGGTGACTACTGATGTGGTGTTCGCCGGGGCAGGTTTTGCCGTGGTGGTTTTGGGCAACGTGGGTTTGGCTGCGGCTGGCGGCTTGGCTACTGGCGCGGCTGGCGGTGCGGCAGCGGACGAAGTGTTGGCGGCCTCATTCGGCAAAGTGCTTGTGGATTTGGCTGGCTGAGGCGGCTGTTGTGGCGTGCCAGAACTGGCTACAGGAAGGTTCTGTTTGCAGCCTGCGCCGGCCAAAGCCAGAACCGCGAGCAACGTTGCGCTTAAGGTCAAAATGCTTGGATTGCGCATATTCATAATTGATTATCGGATTATTCTATCAGTATAGCCGTAAAGGCTGCCTTGGGCTAAATGCCACGTCTTAACCGAATATTTCCCGGGTGCGTGCGATTTCCTCGGGTATGCCCTGGATGCAGGGCAAACTCTTCGCTTCTGCGGAATCGACCCAGGCAAAATCCGTGAAAGATCCTTGTTCCACCACGACTTCGCCGGCGCTGTATTTGGCCGCGAACTTCACCAGGATGACCGGCGTTTCATCCGGCCGCACGTAAGCCACGCTGTTGATGTATACGAGTTCGTCTTTAATCTCTATCCCCGCTTCTTCGCGCACTTCGCGTTTGAGTAAGTCTTCGACCGCGTGCTCAAAATCCAAGACATCTCCGTTCAATCTCGTGGGATGCCCAATGTCCAGATCCTTCCATTCCAACTTGCCGCCCGGTACGGCGTATTTTCCGGGGTGGACCTTTTCCGTGTCGTTGCGCTTCAAGACCAGGCAACGGCCGTCGCTTTCGCGATATACCACCACGTTGGCTACAAAATAAAAAAGCTTGTCCGGCTTGGCGTTGTCCAGGCTGATTTTAGAGGCAGGCATAATCAGGCTCAAGCATACCCGATAAAAAACGCCCCGTGCAAGACGGGGCGCAGGGATGGGCTATTTCTTTTTCTTTTTGACAACCTTCTTTTTTGCTGCCGGTTTCTTCTTGCCTTTGCATTCGCAGCAATACTTGCACATGGTCTTATCGCAGGCGCATTTGGCTTTACCGCCGATCGGCATGCCGCAGCACTTGCACTTCTTCACGGTCTTTTTCATAGAAAAAGATTAAGATTTATGATAGGGACAGTATACCACAGGTTGCGGTGCAAAGCCTCGACAGCTACCATGCCCTGCAGACTATGCAAATACCCAAACGCCGCTCCCAGACGCTGCAGTTTCAGGAGGAACAGGACCATTTGATCACGGCCGAAAAGCTGGAGCGCCTCAAACGCGAGCTGGAAGATATCCAAAAACGCCAGCGCCCCAAGACCGTGGAAGATTTAGCTTTCGCCAAAGAACAGGGTGATCTGTCCGAGAACGCTGAATATCAAGATGCCAAAGCGCGACTGGCGCGTTTTGACAGCCGTATCTTTTCACTCAAAGAACGCATCAAGAACGCGCAAGTCATCGCGCGCGGACCCGATGCCTCAGGTCGTATCAAGACCGGCTCAACCGTGGTTGTTTTGGTCAACGGCAAAGAAAAGTCATATCAAATTTTAGGCGTGCAGGAGTCCGAACCTGCCCGCGGCCGCATCTCTTACCTCTCCCCGCTCGGTGAGGCTTTGCTGGGACATGAGATTGGCGAGACGATTTTACTCTCTACAGACAACGGTGCCGTGCAATATCAAATCATGGAAGTAAAATAAAGCCCCGGTTTTCAACGGGGCTGTATTTCGCCTTTTTTAGGCTTTCTTCTTTTTTGCCTTCTTCTCGACTTTTTCTTTGACCGCCGTCTTCACGGCTTTCTTCTTCGGCTCCTCGATCACGACCGGAGTCTTCACTGCGGCTGCCGGGGCTTTGACCTCAACCGCTTTATGCGCGGCTGGGGAGCTCGGTTGCTTCATGGCTTGCAGCATGCGGATGGCATCATCCAACTTGCGGTTCAGCTCCTGGAAATCGCGTGAATAATCGGCTGTTTTGGCCGGTGCGCCGAAAGGCTTGGCCTGGGGAGCGCGATCGTTCTGGCGATTGAAGTCAGGACGCTCGTCGCGATGAAAGCAATCCTTGCAATAAACCGGGCGGCTGCCGTTCGGTTTGAACGGTACTTCGCAGCGCTGGCCGCATTCGGCGCAAGTCGCTTGGAACGAAGGTTTGTCGAAACGCGGACCATTGAAATCGCGGCGGTTGTCGAACTTGTTGAATCCCTTGTTTTGGAATCCACCTTGTCCTTGCCGTCCGAATTTTCCGCCTTGTCTGAAGTCATTCATAGTGTTTTCTGGTGTTTGTTAGGCTTAATCATGCAAGGCTATCACGTTTTTACCTTTTTGGCAAGGGTTTGGGTTAATGAAACACCCCCTGTGGACACAGAGGGTGTGGGCGGAGACGAGGTGACTATGGTTTTCCGGCGTTTTGCGTCGATTTGTCCATGGCCCCTTTGAGGTCCTTGTCGCTGTCGTGCGGATCCGCACCGTGCTCACGATCCTTGCTGCCATGAGAGGTCGTAGCGTGATTCTGCAGGCTGGCTTTATAGCCCTGCACTTTTTCGTAGCACGCATCATCTACGGCGTATTGGCGATCGGGGTTGCAGTGGAATTCTGCGCCGTTCACTTTGACGATTAAGGAGGGGGTCGTTGCGCATGCGGACGCGGCGACGATAGCAGCGAAAACGGGGAACATGTAGAGTCTAAAATGAGCCATGATGACACCTCTTGGAAAACGTACGGTTAAGTTTTAGAGTGTGGAGCTGTATTTGTCAATCGAGAGCTTGGATTTTTTAGCTGGGCGTCTCAAGTGGCTCCAAGCCAGCATAATTACCAAAACCACCAAAATAAGAGCGATCCATGAAAAACGTCCCAAAACGCGCTGCAGATATTCCCAATTGCTGTCGAATAACACTCCGCACAAACACAGGGAACCGACGTCGATGATCTCGCCCACCACGTCAGTGGCCAAAAAGGAGCGGTAAGGCATCTTGGCTAAGCCCGCCATGAGGTTGACTAGCGGATCCAAGTTATTGACGAAACGGCTGAAGAATACCGTTGAGATGGGATGTTGGTTGATTTTTCCTTCCAGTACCTTGAAGCCGTGCGATTTTAAGAAATTTCCAAGCTTCAATTTGACCAGGATGGGTTTGCCATAGTTCCTGGCCAGCCAATAACCTACATTATCGCCAGCCACGTTGCCGATGAATCCTGCGACGATGACCGCGCTCAAATTGAAATATCCTTGCAAGGCAAAAAAGGCCGAAGCGATAAGCACGGATCCGGCCGGCAGGGGTAGGATGAGCGCACTCAAAAAAGCGATGACAAAAATCGCAGCGTATTTGTAAAGTAGGACGAACGTCAGGAGCCATTGCACGACTTGTCCCATAGCGCTGGTTCAAAGATGCGTGGCTGTGACAGATGCCTGTCCGCTGATGCTCTGTTGGATTTGTTTCAGTACTTGGTCGGAATTGCGGCGCGTTTCGGCAGTGAAGTGCCGAATGGAGATATCCGGATAGCGTTGATCCGTGATGCCGAGTTGCGTTTGCAGTAATGAAGGCGGAAGCTTGAACGTCTTGTTCAGATAGTCGAAGGTCATCCACGTCTGGATGTTGTTGATATCGGTTGTCGTCGTAGGAGCGGCTCGGTTCGGCGAGAATAGGTTGAAAAAGCCGTGCGGCGGACGGCGCGGAACCAGCGGCAGTCGGGAGTGCGAAGCACGAATATCCGTAATCAGCAGGTAAACCAGAATGAACAATACAAGACAGAGCAGCAGGATGACCGCGGTCCAAAGCACATGCGTGCCGTCGTCCGGATTCTGTTTGGGTTTGTCGTCGCTTAGAGACATGATTTTTTATTGGACTCTCTGTTCATTTTTCAGCGATTCTATGCGTTCCAAGGAAGAATACCACTCTTTTTCCTGTTCTTGTAGCGCGGCTTGTATTTCGTCTAGCTTCCTCCTCTTCTCCGGATCTTTATCTAGCGGATTCATTTCGTACCAGTCAAAAATGTTTTGCTGCTCATTTTTCAGTTTTTCCATGCCTTGTTCCAAGCGTGCGTTCGCTCGTTTTTCGCGTTTCAGCTCTTGATACACGACAGCTTGCGACCTAGCGGGAATTTCGGACACTTCGTCCTGGGTCACGTCTAGATCTTCTTCCTCTTTCAATTCGTGGACATACATTTCGTAGGGCCAAGGATATTCGCGCAATCGCCCATTCTTCATTTCCCAGATTTTAGTGGCGAGCTGTGCGGTGAAGGTTCTGCTGTGGCTGACGAAGATTATCGTGCCGGGATATTCCTCAAGCGCCTCGGCTAACGCTTCGACGGTGTTGAAGTCCAGATGGTTGGTCGGTTCATCCAACAGCAGGACGTCATAGCGGCTTAGGCAGATGCCGGCCAAACACAAACGCGCCCGCTCTCCGCCGGAAAGTACGGAAATCGGTTTGGACAGATCATCTTTGGTGAACAGGAAGTTTCCTGCGTTGTGCCAAATATCCTCCATGGGCATTGAGGGAGCGCAGGATTTGAGGTACGACTCGGCCGTTCCGTGCTTGGGCAGCATCTGAGGCACGTGCTGTGCGTAATACGCGATGCGCAATCCGTGTCCCCACTTGAACTTTCCCGCCAGCGCCGGAAGTTCGGCTGCGATGGTTTTCAAAAAAGTGGATTTGCCTTGGCCGTTTTCGCCGAGCAACGCGATGTGCTCGCCGCGCTCTGTCTCGACATTGATGCTTGAAATCACCGGTTTGGTCGATCCATACCCGATGGTCAAATCTTGGCAATCGATGGCCGTGGCTTTCCTTTGCGGATTCGCTTGGATGTTTAGATGCACCGTGCGGATGGAGTGCGCGATGTCGATGGACTTCAAGCGGGAGATTTGTTTGAGCTTGGATTGGGCCTGGGCAGCCAGTGCCGCTTTGTAGCGGAACCTGTCCACGAAGACCTGCAGATGCTTGCGTTGGGCCGCGACTTTTTTGTTGAATCTCTTTTCTTCTTCCAGCCGCTCCTCTTTGTATTGCAGGTAAGCCTCGATATCGCCGCTGAAGAGCGTCAGTTTTTCATGTTCCAGTTCCAAGGTATGTGTACAGACGTTCTTCAAGAATTCTCGATCATGCGAAACGAGCAGGACCGCGCCGCGGAATGTGCGCAAAACATTTTCCAGCAGCAACACGGTTTGCAAATCAAGATAGTTGGTCGGTTCATCCAATAACACAAAGTTGGGTTCGCGCGCGAACATCCCGGCCAAACGCACGCGCATCTGACAGCCGCCGGATAAAGAACCGAAAGGCGCTTCCAGCCGCTCATTTTTCAGATCGAAGCTTCCGGCTGCTTTGGCGCATTCCCAAGACTCACGACCAGAGACGCGTTCCAAATAAGCCATGACGGTTTCGTTCGGGTCAATGATTTCTTGCTGCTCTAAATAGCCCAAGCGCGTTTTTTCGAATTTGATAACCTTTCCCTTGTCGACATCTTCTTGGCCCAGAATCATGCGCAGCAACGTGGTCTTGCCTGAGCCGTTCGCTCCGATGAACCCTATCTTTTGCCCATCTGCCATGGATACCGTGGCAGCATCAAACAACAGCCGTGTGCCGTATGATTTGGTGATGTCTTGGAGTTGCAGCAAAATGGCCATAACTCGAGCAGTTTGCCACAAATCCAGAAAGTTACCAGCCTGGCATGTTGATACGTAAAATCCCCTGCTGTTTTGCAGAGGATTTTAGCTGATGACGGAAAATTCTATTGTTGCAGTTCGGCCTGCATTTCCGGAGTCAATTGTTTGACGAGCTCCGCGTTGTACGAGCCAGACGGCATCAAAGGCAATTTTATCTTGAAGATCTGTCCAGCTCCGATGGCGTATGAGCGCGAGAGGGCTGCTGGCGTTCCTTTAGCCACGGCTGGATCCACGTCGGTCGCGAAAATCGAAAGCGTATTATCGCTGTTGCGGTTGATCTGGATGGTGCGGAATTGCTGCGGGAAATCCCTAAGCGACGAAGTCTCGACTTCCCAAAAGCCCAGTTCAGGATGTTTCGGATCCGGTGACTTGAGCGCCGTGACGGTATTTAAGTGGCGATGCCCGGCGAGCCACAGGATGAGATTGGGATAAGTATGGAGCTTGGCCAGCAGTTTGGTTTCGAAAGCCGGGTTCCAAGCCATCATGGAAGGCGTCTTCTCCACGTCTATCGGCTCATGCGCCGCGATGATCATGAGTTGACCTGCAGCCTGGCCCTTATCGAGCTCGCTTATCAGCCAGTTGTAGCGCGTGGCGTCGAGTTCGCCGTGGCCGTAGCCGTAAGATCCTTTGCCAAAGCCTTGGGTCAGCGGATTGTTGGAATCGTTGTTGCTTTGGGTATCGTCCAAGACAATGACTTTAAGCGGCAAGTCGGATTTAGGCGCGAAGCTGTAATCAGCGAATCCATTGGCTGCGTCCGTTTGATTAAAGCCATGGCCGACTGGATTTGAAGTCGTGTTGAAGAATTCCTTCATCCAATCGCTGACAACGAGCGAGCGGCGATTCGGATCTGCCGGCACTGTCGGTGGAGTGGAAAAGTTTTTGACCGGGCCGGCGCCTACGATATCGCCGTATGGTGTGCTGCCGTCGAGCGAACCCATGTACGTTCCGCTGCTGTCCAAACCGCGAGGGTCGAGGAAAGGATTACCTGAATTGAGGATCTTGTCGCTAATCACGGTCTGTCGCAGGTAATCATTCGGCGGCAAAAAGCCCATCCAAAAATGATCATGATTGCCGAGCGTCTGATACCACGGGATAGACTTATCGAGTCCGGCAGTCTGGTATGCATCCTGGTAATCATTCAAAGGTCCAGGTACGGGATCGTCCATCACGCCTGAATCAGGTTTGATCTGTTTGCCGTCGAGTACGTCAATGTACCAGCGCAGTTCGTTAGACTGATCCGAGTTTATGGAATCGCCCAGGGAAATACCGAAGTCAAACGGATTCTTCTTGTTCAGCGCATTGACGGTCTGCACCGCGGCGTCGAGTACGTGGGTTGTGTAGAGCATCACGCCCGAATACACGGAATAAACGCCGCCCTGATTCCACAAGGCAACACCCTGCGCCGGAGTTTCTTTGTCTGTGATATGGATGTCGGTCAAAGTGAAGAAGTTCAGCAGCTGCGTGCTGGATGAGGTGGAAGTGGCGTGATACGCCTTGGGCATGAGATCGAGACGTTTGACGTAAGGCAAGCCCGGACCAAAATGCCAGTTGCCATATCCGAGCTCTTTGTATTTTGAGAGTTCAAATGGCAGGATTTTGGTCGAGGTCACAGGCACCGGATCGGGTATGACCGTCCGTTCCACCGTGGTCTCGACATCAGATGAAATCGGGTAGCTAGGGAGAGCAGCTGAAACGCTTCGGTTGATTACGGTGCGGGGAGGAATGGGCTGTGTGTTTTGTCGGTAATTCGAGAACAGCCAGATATCCAGACCGGCGAAAATCAAAACAAGAACGGCAATCACCGCTGTCGGGCTTGCAGCTGTCCGCATTTTTTTCTTTTTCATATGTATAGAAACTGAATGAGAGTTGGCGTTATTATAACACGTCGCCACAAAAACCGAAGCGCTATCGCCGAATCCGTCAGCGAGCCGGCATCAATCCATGTGCCACAGGGATTGTTTGTATTTTTCGATTGTCTTTTGTATCGTTCCGTCGTTTTGGTATTTCTCCAGCAGTTCATTGACCTTGGGCATCAGACCGATGAATGGCGACTTTTTTGAGATGGTCACGTAAAAATTTTCGCTGCTCACGTTCTTCGGGATGATTTCCACCTTGTCTGCGGCATTGTGTTTGGCGATGTAGTCTTCAGTTGAATAAAGCGCGTAAACGAAATAGTCCGCTTTGCCTTGATCCAATAAAGCAAATGCTTCATCCGGGGTCGTCACTGTTTGCGGATGCAAGTTTTCTTTGGCGAAATCGTCAAAATCCTGACCGTAGCTGTCGCCGGCTGTCACCACTCCCCGCTTGCCGATCAGGTCTTCCCATTTGTCATAAGGAAAAACTTTCCCCTTTTTCACCACCAAGACAACTGGATCCACGGTGTAAGGGATGGAGTAATCCATGTAGGTTAGCCGATCTGCGGTTTTGTACGCGGCAACCAGAACGTCAACGGTGCCGTCCTTGGCTTTGACCTGGACTTGATCCCAAGAACCTTCGTATCGGGAATCGACTTTGACGCCTAAGTCGGAAAATATTTTGTTAACGATTTCCGGTCCACTTCCGAAATCTTCGAGCGTTCTGAACCGCATGAAAAACGTCAATTTATAAACTTCCTCGTTCAGAACCCAAAAATGCACGATCGCGAGTTAGTGTTTGAGCTAAGAAAACCGCTAGATTCCGTACTAGAATTAGCATCCTTACAAAGCAAAACC
>CAIKNB010000163.1 GCA_903828685.1 Candidatus Uhrbacteria bacterium
AAAGTCAGCGCATCAATGACTTCATCGCTCATGTGGTTAGGATGCGGCGCAGTCCAATGAACGCGTTCGATGCCGGGAATCCGATTGACTTCCCAGAGGAGAGCAGCGAAATTATCCTGGTACGGATTATCGGACGAAAAATTTTCTTTATCCGGCGCACGAAAGGCGTTCACGGCTTGTCCGAGCAAAGTGACTTCAATCACGCCGTGCGCAGCCAGGCTGCGGATCTCTTCCAGGATGTCTTTAAGCGGACGGTTGCGTTCCAACCCGCGCGCATGGGGCACTACGCAATAGGAACAAAACTGGTTGCAGCCTGTCTGGATGGTCACGTACGCTTGTGCTGACGGAATACGCAGCGGTTGAATCTTGAGATAATCGTCCGCAAGCTCTGACGAGTTGGTCCAGCCTGGACGCAGCTCTGCAATCCAGCGCGGCAAATTGATCATGTCGCGCGTGGGAAAAAACAAATCCACCACCGGCAGCTTGCGCCGTATGGCACCGTCATTGTCACGCCCGGCCATGCAGCCCGTGATGCCCACGATGAGCCCGGGCTTGGCGCTTTTCAGCTTTTCCCAATCCTGTGCCTTGCCATAGATGCGCTCTTCCGCGCTCTGCCGCACCGAACAAGTATTGGTCAAGATCAAATCAGCCTGGGCTTCGTCCTCCGCGGGCTCAAAGCCTAAAGACGCCAAAATCGCGGCCATGCGCTCCGAGTCGTTTTTATTCATCTGGCAACCCAGTGTCACGATGAGATATTTCAGCCCTGGCTTCTCTTGCATTGGCGCAAACTATCATGCTTTACGCTTTGTTTCAACGGGCCCGGGTTTCTGCTATGCTATAGGTCGTTATGGCCTATACCGACACGCAAAAAGCCGCAATCAAAAAAGTCCTGGTGGAATACAAACGTAAAGTCAGGACCATCGTGAGCAAACACAAAAAAGAGATTGCGCAGGCTGTCGGCGATTTGGATAAGCAAAAGGCGGATAAGATAAAAAAATTGATTGACACATTCTAAAAACCCCCGGTGTTCACCGGGGGTTTTGATTCAGGCTTTGAGTTCGTTCTCGATCGCCAGCAGGCGGTTATATTTTTCTACACGCTCGGAACGCGAGAGCGAACCCGTCTTGATATGCTCAGCGCCGCACGCCACGCACAAGTCCGCGATGAAGGTGTCATCGGTTTCGCCAGAGCGATGCGAGACGATGACCGCAAACTTGGCCGCCTGCGCCATTTCGATGGCATCCACGGTCTCGGTGAGCGTGCCGATCTGGTTGAGTTTGATGAGGATGGCCGTAGCCGCTTTCTGTTCAATCCCCCGCTTGAGACGCTCGATATTGGTGACGAAGAAGTCGTCGCCTACAAGCAATGACTTTTTCTTGAGCGCAGGCACGGCTTTTTTCCAGGCTTCCCAATCGTCTTCGGCGAACGGATCCTCGATGGACTTGAGCGGAAACTTTTCCTGCCATGCCTGATAGCGCTTAAGCAATTGCTCGGCTGTGTATTCGGTTCCGCCTTCGGCTTTGAACACGTACTTCTTCTTTTTTGCATCGTAGAACTCGCTGGATGCGACGTCTGTCGCCAGCGCAATGTCGCGTCCTGGCTTGTAACCCGCGGTCTTGATGGCGCGGAGCAATAGTTCAAACGCATTCTCCACCTTTTGCAGCTTGGGTGCGAAGCCGCCTTCGTCGCCGACGGTCGTCGCGAAGCCGTTCTGCTTGAGCAGCTTGGCTAGGACGTGGAAGGTCTCGGTGCCGGCACGCAACCGCTCAGAGAATTTGGGCTGCAACGGGAGCAGCATGCACTCTTGGACGTCCAACGACCAATCCGCATGCGCACCGCCATTCAGCACGTTCATCATGGGCACAGGCAAAGAAGCTTTTTTCTTGAAGCCGTAGGTACGGCGCAGCGATTTCCAAAGTGGGATGTTGCGGTGCTTGGCCAACGCCTCGGCCGTAGCCAACGAAACCGACAAGATGGCATTGGCGCCGAGTCTGGACTTGTTTTTTGTTCCGTCCAATTCGATCATCACATGGTCGATATCTTGCTGACGCGTCGCATCTACGCCTGTGAGCAGCGGCGCGATTTCCTTATTCACATTGTTCACCGCTTTAAGTACGCCTTTGCCGCCGTAGCGCTTGCCGCCATCGCGCAATTCCAGTGCTTCGTGCGAACCAGTGGACGCACCTGACGGCACCTTGGCTTCGGCCGAAGCGCCGGATTGCAGAGTCACACGACAGGCCACGGTCGGATTGCCGCGCGAATCCAAAATCTCGCGCGCTACGATTGACTTGATTTTTGATGAAAAAAACATAGATAACGTTATTGTTTATTCTTTTTCTTTTCAATCATCTTCTGGATGTGTGAAGCGCGATAACCGATCCACACCACAACGCCGGTGATAAGCATGGCGTAAAGGAACTTGGCCAAGATGCCGCTCTGCGGCCCGAATACTTTTTGGAATAATGTTTGGATGGCATCGTTCCAGGCCAGGGCTGCCACCAGAGCGATTGCGCTGGTCATGAGCTCCAAAGATTTTTGCAGCACAGACAAGCGCAGGTTGAACTGCTCCTGCGTCTCATTGGGTTTCTTTTCTTCTTGAGGCATATTATTTTTTCAAAACGTCCAAGCCCGGCAATTTCCCGCGGTTGGCGATAAACTCAAGCATAGCGCCGCCAGCTGTGGATACGTAATCAAACCATTCGCCCATGCCCGAAGCCGCAATCACAGGCAGCGTATCCCCTCCTCCGACTACGCCATACGCCTTGCCTTTGCTGCGCATGGCCATGGCGCGCGCGATAACCAATGAACCGTGCGAGAATGCCGGGATATCAGCCACGCCCAGCGGTCCGTTCCAGACCAATGTTTTGGCTTTGCGGATTTCTGCGGACCAGGCCAGCATAGTCTTGGGTCCGATATCGCCAATGGCATCGGATTTTTTGATAGCTGAAACGAGAGCCGTCCTGGCTGCAGCACCGGGCGCAACTTTTTTGGCCACGACCGCATCAAGCGGCAAGACGATCTTAGGGTTCTTGAGCATCTTGCGCGCCACGCTGATGCCTTCTTTTTCCACGAAAGATTTCCCGATCTCCATGCGTTTAGCTGCGTAAAAAGCATGCGCCATGGCCCCGCCGATGAGCACTTTGTCCGCGATCTTAAGCAGCGTCTTGATAATGGGCAGCTTGGTCGTGAGTTTTGCTCCGCCGATGATGGCCAGATAGGGATGCTTGGGTTTGAGTAAAAGTTTTTCCAGGGCTGCGACTTCTTTGACTAAGTCCGGTCCCGCAAAATGCGGCAACGGTTTGGCGATGCCCACAATGGATGCGTGTTTGCGGTGACTGGAAGCGAAAGCATCATTCACGAAGATATCGGCCAACGAGGCATAAGCTTTGGCCAACTTGGGATCGTTCTTTTCTTCGCCTGCGTAGAATCTGACGTTCTCGAGCAAAAAAACTTTTCCGGGTTTGGCCCGTTGCACCAGATCCTGCGCTTTGGCCAAGCCTTCTTTAGTGTCCAGAGCTTCGCCCAAAAATTGCGGGTTAAAGTTGTGCGTCGAAAGACGCGTAGCCAAACGGCTGGCGGAGAGCTCTGCTTCGCGCCCTTTGGGTCGGCCCAAGTGGGTGGCGATGAGCACGATCGCTCCGCGCTCGGCCAGCTGCTTGATATAGGCAAGCGGTTGGGTGAGCTTAAGCGAGTCTTCGGACGCGAATGCGCCTTTGACCGGCACATTCCAATCCACGCGTAAAAAAATCCGCTGTCCTTTTAGATTCTTGGCAGACGATAAAACGGGCAATTTCATGTGCATAGAATAGCACGAAAATCCTTATATCCCCACTTCTACTATCACGATCTGCGGTGGGGAAAAGAGGCGCAAGCGACCGTCGGTTTCGCCTAAGCCGTTGCTGATGATGCAGGGAATGCCATGCATTACCTTACGTCCGCGATCCATGGCGCGTCCCAGCTTGGTGGGCAACGGCACAAGTGCTCCCACGAGCGGCAACCTGACCTGGCCGCTATGCGTATGCCCGGCCAAAACCAGATCCGTGTCGCCTTCTTTGAGATCCAATAAAATATCCGGCTCATGCGAGAGGGTGATGTGCGGCAAATTGCTGAAGCTGCGCCGGAACGTTTCGGGCTTTCCCATCCAATGGTCATCCACTCCCCTGACTTCGAGCTCCCGACCCTGAACTTTGAGTTCGATGGTCTTGTTGGTCAAATCAGCATATCCGAAATCCGACAGCATGCGCCTGATTTCCTGCGGCTTGTCCGGATAATCGTGGTTGCCCAAGACAAAAAACTTGCCGAGCGGCGCTTGCAATTCCTTGAGGCTCACGAGATCGGCGATGGGTTCGTATAAATCCGCCACATAATCACCGCCCAAAAAAATCACGTCTGGATGCAAAGCCTGCACTTCGCTCGCGATGCGTTCATAGCACTGCTTGGTGTGGAATTCGCCAGCATGTAAATCCGTCAGGAACGCTATCTTTATCCAAACCTGCGCGTCAGGCGTCAGCTTTTCGCGATAGCGCGCCACGGTCACGCGATGCAGCTCAAAAAACGAACCCCAAACGAGCAAGCTCTCGCCAAGCAATGCGGCCAAACCCACGATGTCCCAGATGCCGCCGGCATTGAACGAAAACCAAGCTACCAGCAAGCCAAAAACCGCGACCGCAACCAAAAACAGGTCGAACAGAAATCTCTGGCTATGCGATTTGCGAAGATCCATTTACTATTTCGCGATTTTCCCGACCAGTATCGCGATCTCGGCCAAACGATGCGAATAACCCCATTCGTTGTC
>CAIKNB010000164.1 GCA_903828685.1 Candidatus Uhrbacteria bacterium
ACGGCGCGCCGTGCCCCTACTTATCATTGTCGCTAATCTCCCCTATCTGCCAACGAGCGATAAGAAAAAACTCGCACCCGATGTCACCAAGTTCGAGCCGTCCATTGCTCTGTTTTCCGGACGCGATGGCTTGGCGTTGATAACAAAGTTGTTGACACAAATTTCCAAGAACCTGAAACCACTCGGCTTCAAGCGGGCTCATCTCTATTTCGAATTCGATCCGCCGCAAACCGCGAAGCTGAAAAAACTAGCCAAGGGATTCTTCCCTCAAGCGCAAATAAAAATCTACAAGGATTTAGCCAAGCGCAATCGCGTGCTGGAGATCAAATTCACGTGACTTTGATTTCGGCTCCCAGCTTCTTCAGTTTCCCTACGATATCTTCGTATCCCCGTTCGATTATCTCGACATTAGTGATGCGCGATTCGCCTTGCGCCACCAGCGCGGCGATGAGATAGCTGAAGCCGGCGCGCAGATCCGGGATGCGGATGTCCGCGGCTTTGAGCGGCGTGGGTCCCACGATGATGGCGCTGTGCCGGTAGTCGCGGTTTTGGTAGCGGCACGGTTTGGAACCCAGACATTCTTTATGCAATTGAATGTTGGCGCCCATCTGGCGTAGCGCATCGGTGTAGCCAAAGCGGTCTTCATATACGGTTTCGTGCACGACCGAAACGCCGTGCGCCTGGGTCAAGAGCATGACGAACGGCTGCTGCCAGTCGGTCATGAAACCCGGATGCACGTCCGTCTCCAAAGCGATGGCTTCGAGTTTGTCCGCGCTCTTGAACAGGATGCCGTCTTCCAGGATCTCGAACGGCACACCCACGCGGCGCAGGGCGTTCAGATACGAGATCATGGTGGCTTGTTCGGCGCCGCGCACAAAAATCTCGCCATGCGTCAAAGCAGCCACGGCCGCAAAAGATGCGGCCTCGATGCGGTCCGGCAGCACACGGTGCTTGGCGCCATGCAGTTTGTCCACGCCTTCGATCACCCACGTGCGGTTGACCTCAAGCCGGATGATGGCGCCCATGGCTTGCAGCAGCATGGCCAGGTCTTCGATCTCCGGTTCGATGGCTGCATTGCGGATTATGGTCGTGCCCTGGGCCAGGACCGCGGATAGCATCACGTTTTCCGTGGCGCCGACTGACGGGAACGGCAATTCGATGACCGCGCCTTTGAGCCGCTTGGCATGCGCCTTGTACACGCTGTCGTCACAGGTGATTTCCGCCCCCATGGTCTTCAATGCCTCAAGATGGAAATCCACCGGACGCGCGCCGATGATGCAGCCGCCAAGCGACGGGATCACAGCTTCTTTGAAACGATGCAACAGCGGTCCTAGGAATAGGATGGGGATGCGGTTCTTGCGGCTGAAAGCCGCCGACACTTCATGCGACGTCACGCCTGATGCATCAACCGTGACGTGGCCGTTGTTCGATTCTATCTTGGCGCCCAAGTCGCGCAGCATCTCGAGCGTGACTTCCACGTCCCCGATCTGCGGCACGTTATCGAGCTCGACTTTTTCGTCCGTCAAAAGACAAGCCACCAATTCCTTGGTCGCCGCGTTCTTAGCACCTGAAACACGCACCTCGCCTTTGAGCGGAATGCCGCCGGTTATCAAATACGCCCTTTCGTTTTTAGTCTCCATGTTTGAATCTTAGCGCAGCTGCCGCGCCTTTCCAAACTACTCGGCGCCCGAGGCCGTAGAAGTCGCGTCCGCGGTGCTGTTCGCCGTGCTGCCAAGCTGGACTTCCACCCACGTGGTCCCGCGGTCAAACAATGCATCCGTGCCGTCCAAAGTCTCAAAGTAAAAGTTGCTTCCGGCGGAGCGTGTCCACACCAGCTCGTGCGCCGTGCCGTCGCGGTATAGCGTAGCCTTGCCTCTGCCCGTAGTGCGGATGTGCAGCCGACCTTCGCTGTCAGTGACTTGTCCGTCCGTCTCCAACACCACCACGTTCTTGGCGCGCACCACGCTGCCGTCCGCGTCTTTCTGCAAGTCGCCGGCTTGGTGCCGTTCATAGACGTTATCTGCCCGGACATAAGTCCACGACACGTCATATGCTCCGCCATACGGCAGCGTCGGACCGTCTTCGTTTCCGCGCACCGTACTCGTGGCGCTCGTGAGCGCATCATCACCTTTATAATGCCAGCCGTTGAAGTGTCCCTGTTTGAATTTTTTGGCCACCGCGGCTTCATGCAGCAGATCGGTCCGCGTCAAAACGTTGTGTGGAGCATCGAGCTTGGCCGTGCGCCAAAAATATTTCCCGTTAGTGAACTCGTTCAGGTCGCGCAAAGACGACATGCCGTTGATTTTATCCAGTGCTTCCGGACTGCCGCCCACATGCGCATACACGGCGCTGAAGGCATTAGCCAAATCCACAAAATACGGGCGGGCGCTGCGGACAGGACCGATGGCGTCAACAGTGGTCGTCGCATCGAACACCAGCATGTAACGCGTGATGCCGCCTTCCACCGGAAACTCAAACGCCAGGTTGGCTTTGGCTGGACCCGTAAGCGGACGCGCCGCGGTTTCGTTCTCCACCATGACCGCATAAGCCTGGAGCTGTGCCTGATCCGGCGGCACTAAGATGCCGTCGAGCGCGCGCGACACCATGGCAGAAGTGGTGGTTGTAACCTGGATATCTTCCGGGGTCACGACCGGAGTTAGCGCTTTCGGCTCTTTCCGTCCCACTCCGGATACCGCGTACCAGATTAGGCCAGCGGTCACCAACAACAACAAAACGGCCCCGAACAGCAATACTGGCCAGGACCGTTTGATGAATGTTTCTATGGGAATTTTTACACGGTGCGAAGTCTCTTCCATGGCTGTCTTTATTCAGCGGCCTTGGCCTCTTCGGCTTTCTTGGCTTCTTCTTCAGCCTTCTTTTCTTCAGCCTCGGTCTTGATGGAGCTTACGTCGCGCGCTTCGCCTTCTTCAAGCTTCTTGAGCTGCTCTTCGGTCAGCGGCGCGGCAACTGTGGCGACGGTCGCGGTCGCTTCATCCAAAGCCACTACGCCCTTTGGCAGATTCAGGTCGGCGATGGTGATGGAATCTTCGAATGTTGCGAGCTTGGCGATATCCACTATGATCTCATGCGGCAAATCGGCAGGCAGACATTTGACCTCTACCGTATCCATGCTCTGCACCAGCGTACCGGCCATTTCTTTGACCGCTTTGGATTCACCGATCAGCTTGATCGGCACTTCGACTTCCAGCTCTTCATCCATGCGAATCTGGTACAAATCAACATGCACGGGTTTCATGGAAATAGGATGCACTTGCACGGCTTTGATCAGCACTTTAACCGGGGTGGCTTGATCCAAAGTCAAATCCACCAACGAAGAACCGCCGGCTTCGCGCAAGATCTTACGGAAGTCCGAGGCGTTGAGCTGGATGTTGTGGGAATCCAAATTATGGCCGTAAATAACCGCTGGGATGAGGCCTTCATCCATGACATGTTTGGCGCGGCGGCCTGTAGCCGTTCTATTTGTGGCCGTGAGTACGTAAGGCATAGTAAAAACTGGTGGTTAGATGTGGCGGAAGGATACGTTTTTCAGGCTTTCTTGTCAAGCAGGCGGGCGCACCAGGCGCAGCTATCCTGCTCCAGGACCCGGTGTGCGGCGATGCATTCATCGGATGAGACCGCTGGCAGCTCGGCAAAACGCAAGGCGTCTTGGATTTCCAGATCCGTCACCAACCCGACCGAACTGATGTTCCCCGAGGTCTCCATGATCACAGCCAGAACCGCATGGCCGCAATCCGTGCATGTGCAATGGAACAGCCTGGTCGGACCTTTCTCCCCCAGCTGCCGGATTTCCGACGTGGCATAAGCGGCGTGGCACAGCGGACAGTGTCCTAATATTTTTTGCGGGTTGGCGTTATCCATATCTCAATCCTACAACCGAGGTGCCGCGGATGCAATGGGTAAAATGGATGCACGGCGCGTTCAACCGTTGTTGCCGCTGTGCACGCAAACCGATTCGCCCAAACCCACGATGCAAAACATGGATAAGACCGAGGTAGCCGCTGCAGACAAAAATGGTAAAGGGATTCCGGTCACCGGCAACACGCCAAGATTCATTCCCGCGCTGACCAGCAGATGGTAGGCCACGATGGCTGACAAGCAGATGGTCAGGATGCCGGCATAAGCGTTGCCCGCCTGCTGGCCCACGCGCAACAGCCGGCTCAAGAGCAGCCCGAACAAGCCCAGCACCAGCGCCACGCCCACAAAACCCAACTCCTCCCCCACCACCGCGAACATGAAGTCAGTGGAAGCTTCGGGCAAAAACCGCAGGCGCGCCTGCGAACCTTCGCCCACGCCTTTGCCGAACAACCAGCCCGAGCCCACGGCGATGCGCGCCTGCGCCACGTTATACGAAGCGCCATACGGATCGATCGAAGGATTGATGAACGACGTGATGCGGTCGCGCTGGTAGGGCTTGAGGCCCACGGTCCACAATACCGAAAGCAAAACGACCACGCTTAGCGCTCCGATCCACCAGGCATGCCGCGGCAAACCGCAAAACAACACAGCCGCTCCCCACATGGCCATGAGCACCGTGGCCGAACCCAAGTCCGGCTGCAGCATGGTAGGTATGACGTAAGCTCCGGTAGCCAGCGCGCTGCCTAAAAAAGCGGTCCAGCCCAAACGCTTGTGCGCATGCCTTCCGAGATACGCTGCCAAAAAAAGCGCGAGCGCGACTTTGGCTGGCTCCACGGGTTGGAAGGACAGCGCGCCGACCGTGAACCAGCGACCGCCGCCATGGCTCGAAGTTCCGACGACTAAAGCCAAGAGCAGCAAACCCAAGCACACCAAATACAGAGGCAATGCCACGGAACGGATCTGCCGGTAATCCAGCCAAGCCAGTCCGGCCACCAAAGCCAGACCCAAAGCAGCGGCCAGAAGCTGTTTGTAGAATTGGAAAAAACCTTCGCCGCGCGAGATATTGATGCCGTAGATGATGAGCAGACCAAGCGAGGTCAAAGACACGGCCGCAAACATGAGCAGCCAGTCAAAACGGGCGAAGACGTTGAACCAACGATTCATGCGTCACAGCTTGCCATGCGGAAAAAAAAGTAGCTAGTAGCTGGTAGCTTGGGGCTGTAACCCTAGCTACCAGATGCTAGCTACTAGCTACTCGCTATTTAAAGTATTGCGTGGGCAGATACGCCTGCGGATCCAATAAGTTCACTTGCGGAGTGATTTGCGTATCCGTAACGCCAGCCGGATTGGACGGCCACACCACTTGCATCTGGCGCTTTTCTCCCGGACTCAAGTTGGTCACCTTAATCTGCTGTATGGCTAGCGTGCCGTCGTTGCGCAGCAAGCGGATGAGCAAATCCACGCCCCAATAACCATAGGCGCCGAGATTGTCCAGTTCGAAAGAGGTTTGTCCTACTTTCTTGGAGCCCACCGTGATGTCAGTATCGTAAGTGATGTTGTTGAAAGCGAGCTGCAACCTGTTTTTGGCGAAGGCATCGTAATCCTTGCCCACGAAAGACGGGTCCACGCGGTGCCAGCGCACATTCTCCACTTCGAAAGCCGCGCCGTTACCGCCCGCGGTGCTCGGCTTGTAACCCAGCTGCGTCACGACCTGGGTGCTGTGCGGCAAAACATAACCGCTGTGCAACGGAGTCTCTTCGCCGCCAAAATTGAAACGATAATCGAATTCAGCCCACCACTGCACGTTGGGATTGGTGAGCGTGACTTCCATGTCATAGCGTCCAGCCGTGGAAGGATAAACCGAGACGTCAGAGGAACCTACATTCTGCGGACGATCGGTTTCCAGCGCCGCCAAGAGCTGCTGGTTGATGGCGATGTCATGCGTCAGTCGCGCTTCGCGCGGATATGAAATGGCGTAGGCATCGACGATGCCCCAAGCCACATAACCCCACAGCAAGACGCTGACGGCGATGAGCGCACCGTAACCCAAGCGCCGCACCGTGATATGGTTGCGCACCCACCAGTTGGCGAACTCCAACTCGCCCGTGCTCATGCCGCCGATCTTGGTTTCTTCTGGCATATGCGGATAGTTTAACACACCTTGACGCCAGCCGCTCCGTCAGTTCCGGGCTCTTGGCTAAACCTGCATTTCGGGATACTATCAGTCACGTCAAAACCACTATGGCAAAAGAAGAAAAGAAAAAATCCGGCGGGTATAGCGCCGAACAAATCTCGGTGCTCGAAGGGCTGGAGCCGGTGCGCAAGCGCCCGGGCATGTACATCGGCACCACGGGCCCCGAAGGCCTGCACCATTTGATTTGGGAAGTGGTGGACAACTGCTTCGACGAAGCCATGGGTGGGCACGCCGACGAAGTAGGCGTCACGCTCAATCCGGACGGCACGGTCTCGGTCTCGGACAACGGCCGCGGCATCCCCGTGGACATCCACAAACAATACAAAGTCTCGGCTCTGGAACTCGTGCTGACCAAACTGCACGCCGGCGGCAAGTTTGGCGGCGAAGCTTCGGGCTACAAGATCTCGGGCGGCTTGCACGGCGTGGGCGTCTCGGTAGTGAATGCCTTATCCGAATGGGTCGAAGCGCGCGTGGAGCGCGACGGCGGCGTCTGGGTGCAGGAATACAAATTCGGCAAACCGCAATTCAAGGTCAAGCAGATCGGCAAGAGCAAAAACCACGGCACCACCATCACCTTCAAGCCTGACTCGTCGATTTTCGAAACCACGGTGTTCGATCTCAAAACCATCCTCGACCACTTGCGCCAGCAGTGTTACCTGACCAAGAAAATCAAAGTCACGGTGACCGATCGCCGCGCCAAAGGCCAGAACGACATCTACTGCTACTACTTCGAGGGCGGCGTGGCTTCTTACGTGCGCCACCTGAACCACACCAAGCAGCCCAAACATGACAACATCTTCTACGTGCTGAAAGAGGCTGACGGCATCCCGGTGGAAATCGGCGTGCAATACGTGGATGACTATAAGGAAACGGTGCTGGCTTTCGCCAACAACATCTACAACCCCGAAGGCGGCTCGCATGTCATGGGCTTCCGCTCGGCTCTGACGCGCGTGCTCAACAACTACGCGCGCGGCAAAGGCTATCTCAAAGAAAAAGACGATAACCTTTCCGGCGACGATGTGCGCGAAGGTTTGACCTGCGTCATCTCGGTCAAGATCCGCGAGCCGCAATTCGAAGGCCAGACCAAAGCCAAGCTCGGCAATCCGGAAGCGCGCGGCGCCGTGGAAACGATTTTTAACGATGCTTTCGCTACATATCTAGAAGAGCACCCACGTGACGCCGAAGCCATCTTGGGCAAATGCATCTTGGCCCAGCGCGCCCGCGCCGCAGCCCGCGCTGCGCGCGACACCGTGCTGCGCAAAGGCGCGCTCGAAGGCTTGATGCTACCCGGCAAACTGGCTGACTGCTCTTCCAAAGATCCCAGCTTATGCGAACTCTACATCGTAGAGGGCGATTCGGCCGGCGGCTCGGCTAAACAAGGACGCGACCGCGAAACCCAGGCCATCCTTCCCTTGCGCGGCAAGATTCTGAACGTAGAACGCGCGCGTTTGGATAAAATGCTGGCCAATGCCGAAGTCAAGAACATGATCATCGCTTTCGGCACCAACATCGGTGAGATGTTCGACATCACCAAACTGCGTTACAACCGCATCGTGCTCATGACCGATGCCGATGTGGACGGCGCGCACATCCGCACGCTGCTTCTGACTTTGTTCTACCGCTATTTCCCGCAGCTCATCACTGAAAAACACGTGTACATCGCCCAGCCTCCGCTCTTTC
The DNA here is from genome assembly GCA_903828685.1 of Candidatus Uhrbacteria bacterium. GTDB lineage: Bacteria > Patescibacteriota > Patescibacteriia > 2-12-FULL-60-25 > 2-12-FULL-60-25 > CAIKNB01. The sequence continues at coordinate 7,751 of CAIKNB010000164.1, forward strand.
GCGTAGCCATGGGTAAAGAGGCGCACTACGCGTTCACCGAGGAAGAACGCAATAAGCTAGTTGATGACATGCTCAAGCTCAAAGCCGAACGCGCCAAACTTAAAACCAAAAAAGGCGAGGTAGGGGCGCAGAGCCCTGCGCCCGAAGAAGAGGTTGAGGAAGGCGAAGCTGCAACTACCGAAGAAGTCGAGGGCGAAGAAGGCGTAACAAAAATTTCGGGCATCAGCATCCAGCGCTACAAAGGTCTAGGTGAAATGAACCCTGACCAGCTCTGGAACACCACCATGAATCCGCAATTCCGCATGATGAAAGTGGTCAACATCGAAGACGCCGAGGAGGCTGACGCCACCTTTGACACGCTCATGGGCTCCGAAGTCGCGTCGCGCAAAAAATTCATCCAGACGCACGCCAAGAACGCGAACCTGGATATATAAGAAACGTTTTGATCGTGTAAGGGCGAGCCTTGTGCTCGTCCTTTTGATTATTGACGCACTGCTCGATGCGTGTTTAAGTTTCTGCGTACATTTACACACAGGAGTGTGGATCCATGGCAAATATAATCCTACGGAGATTCTATCTGGTCACCCGAAGCTCTCTCTACATCGCAAGTTTCGATGAAACAGACGGCGTGTGTTTGAAAAAACTCGCCGGACGGGACAACGCCAAGATCGTAGTCGGTCATTGTTTTACCGGTGAACTGCTGGCGATCACCGATCGGCATGGCGTCTTTCCCTACTTCCAAGACTTCTCCCATTACTCCTCCGCACGGAAAAATCCGCAGCTGCCCGAGGAAGTGAATACGTTGAACTGGGGAGGTGGAACTTCCCCAACCGTGGCGCTTTTCACCAACCAAAAACGCGCCTTCTCGTGTTACCGCGCCAAGAACTTGGCTACACCTGATCCGCGTTGGCGCCCGGAAACGGAAAAGACGTTGGCTGCCATCGGCCGCGGTCATCCGCGCTTCATTCCTGCTCGAATGCCGGGTCTCCGCATCCGCTTCCCCGAAGCTCAACCGCCTACGGATGTTTGAATCCGTCTCCCTTCCCCCGCCCCTCTTCCGGCCGGGGGAAGTTTGTTATCAGCTCAGCCTTGCCAAAAGCAACAAAACCTGCTATTCTACGGCCATAAGCCCTGGGAAGGGGCTTTTTAAGAAGAAAAAGAGTAAACTATCCATATGAATCTCTACCAGAAGACAGTCGAATATTTCCGCTCGGCCAAAGCCGAGATGTTCAAGGTATCCTGGCCCTCACGCCGCGACACCATGCGCTATAGCGGGCTGGTCATCGGCATCTGCGTGGTCGTGGCCGCTTTTTTTGCCGCTCTGGACTACGGATTCCAAACGCTCTCCGACAGCACCTTGTTGGTGTATGCCCAACGCCAGGTGCAGACCCCGACGCAAACGCAACCCCAAACTAAGAACGTCCAGACTATTCCCATCACTCCGGTGAGCTCGACCGAAACTTCCAGCCCGGCGGCGCAGACTACGCAACCCGCAGCCGCGTCCAATATCAATCTGCAGAACGCCCAGCCCATCCAAACCCCGAAAAAATAATTATGCCTAAACAAACCCTGGACCTCGGCCGCCGTTGGTTCGCCATCCATACCTACTCGGGATACGAGGAGGCTGTGGCCGACAACCTCAAACGCCGTATCGACACGCTGGGTATGGGCGACAAGATCTTCAACGTATTGGTACCGACGGAAAAAAAGATCAAGATCAAGAACGGCAAACGCAAATTGGTGGAAGAAAAGATTTACCCCGGCTACGTGCTGGTCGAAATGGTGGTGACGGATGACTCGTGGTACGTAGTGCGCAACACGCCGAGCGTCACCGGTTTCATCGGCACAGGCACCACGCCCTCGCCCATCGACGACGCCAAGATCAAAGACATCCTCAAACGCATGAGCACCGAGGAAGAGACAGCTTACTCCATCGACTTGCAGGTCGGCATGCCGGTCAAGATCGGCGACGGCCCGTTCAAAGGCTTCGAGGGCAAGGTCAACGAAATCGACGGCGCGCGCGGCAAGGTCAAAGTTCTGGTCTCCATGTTCGGCCGCGAGACTCCGCTCGAACTTGACTTCACCCAGGTAAAAAAGGTTTAATCAGCTTCCGGATCGCCGGAGCTCCAGGAATGACGCGCTTCTCGCCGTTCCTGAATGCTCTAACGAAATTCATATACTATGGCTAAAAAAGTCAAAACACTCATCAAACTCCAGATTGTAGGCGGCGGCGCCAACCCGGCTCCTCCGGTGGGCACAGCGCTCGGTCCCCAAGGTCTGAACATCGGCGAATTCTGCAAGCGCTTCAACGACGCCACGGTCAGCCGCAAAGGCGAAGTCGTGCCCTGCGTCATCACGGTGTACGAAGATCGCACTTACGATTTCATCCTCAAAACCCCGCCCGTGCCCGAGCTGCTCAAAAAGGCAGCCGGCATCCAAAAGGGTTCGGCTAAGCCGCTGGTGGATAAGGTCGGCAAGGTCACCAAGACGCAGGTCCGCGAAATCGCGGAACGCAAAATGCCCGACTTAAACTGCCACACGGTGGAAGCCGCCATGCGGCAAGTCGAAGGCACGGCGCGCAACATGGGACTGACCGTGACAGACTAACCCAAAAACGATTGACAACGACCCCGACGCAAGTCGGGGTTTGTGTTAAAATCAAACAACGCATATGCCGGACGAACAAGAAAAAAAGCACCAACTTGAACTGCCGCAATTCCCGCTGCTGACTTCGGGTACGCCGGAAAAACCTTCGGCACCACCGCTCGCGCAATCGCCTGCAGCCCGCGCACCCGAACCCACGCCGAGTTTGCCGCCGCATGCTCTGGCAGGCATCGGACCTCTCACCTCTTCGAGGCGACGGATGAATCCGCTGCTCGCGGTAGGCGTTGTTGCCGTAGTCGCATGCCTGCTTCTCATCATCTTCCTTTTTCTGTCGCTGAAATCCGGAGATATCTTGCCGCCAACTGCGCAGACCGTGCCGTCCGAACAGGCAACGCTCCCCGCAGAAGCCCCCACCACGACCGCAAACGAAAACCTGACCAGGCAACATGACTATGCGACCGGCGACACGGTGCAGCTGTATGCGCATGACTTGATTGCGGTGCATGACGCCAAAAATCCCAATCGTTCCTATCGCGTGCTGGCCGCCGAATTCATGGACTCACGCTGCCCTACTGGCCGCACCTGCATCTGGGCCGGCGAGCGCGCC
>CAIKNB010000165.1 GCA_903828685.1 Candidatus Uhrbacteria bacterium
GCTTTGAATTGCCTGCAACCCAAAGACGGGGAACCGTGCAACGCTTGCGAGGCCTGCGTGGAATTCAACTCCAGCAAATCACTGGACTTCATCGAGATGGATGCGGCTTCCAATACCGGCGTGGACAACGTGCGCGAAGCTATCATCGAACACGTGCGCTTTGTGCCGCATGCACGCAAATTTAAAGCTTACGTCTTGGATGAGGCTCATATGCTCTCGACCAGCGCCTGGAACGCTCTGCTTAAAACCATCGAGGAGCCGCCGACTTATGCCATCTTCATCTTCGTAACCACGGAGCTGCACAAGGTGCCGGCTACCATCCAAAGCCGCTGCCAGCGTTTCGATTTTAAGCGCATCGCATCCGACGCTCTGGCCAAAAAACTACGCAGCATTGTGGCCACCGAAGGCGTCAAAGTCGACCCCGAGGTCATCACCACCATCGTCACCAAATCAGACGGCAGCGCGCGCGATGCCGAAAGCCTGCTGGGACAGTTGATTTCGCTGGGCGAAAAAGACATCACCACTGATTTAGCCAGTTTGGTTTTGCCTGTGTCGCGTTTGCCCATGGCCGCCGATATGCTCAAAGGCTGGTCAACGCGCCAACTTGGTCCGTCGCTAAAATACATCGAAGAGCTGGAAGAACAGGGCATACCGCTTTTGCCGCTGTTCGATGATTTGATCCAGGCCATCCGTCTGCTGCTGCTGGCTGCCGATTCGGATGATTGGCGCCAAAAACTTTCAGCCGGCGACGAAGGCGACAAGGCACTGCATCGCTTAGTCGGATCTTTCGCCCCGGATGAACTTTCGGATATGGCGCTCATGCTCATGGAACGCCGCCGCGATGCCAAACAAGGCGCTGACGTGAGGTTCTGCCTGGAGCTTGCGGCTTCGGCCGTGGCGCTCGGCATGCTGCCGCATGGACCGATCACAGAGCAAAGAACACGGAGCACGGAGCATGAAAAGAAAGATCCGCCGCCACCTCCGACGCCTACCAGCAAAGCAGAGGATCCGCCGACCAAACCGACCAAAGCCGCGACAACAGCGCCTTCGGGCGCTTCTTTGGCTCTGGGCCAAGTCCTGGGCAAGTGGCATGCCATCCTCAAAGCCGTGGATGCCAAGAGTCCGTCGCTCACTTTCGTGCTCAAGATCAGCAAACCCGTGGCCGTGCAGGACAACGTGGTGACCATCCAGTTCCAATATCCTTTCCACCGCGAAAAAATCTTGGGCGAGCTTAAGACCAAGCGTTTGGTGGAGGATTGCTGCCGCGAAGTGCTGGGCAATCCCGATGTGCGGCTTGAAGGTACGGTCGGAGAAATCGCGCCACAAACCCAAGATGCTGTGCTCGACAACGCCGCCAACATCCTCAAGACCTTCGGCGGCAAGATAGTGGAAGAGGGAAGTCTGTCTTGACAAACGAGATATTTTATCTTAATCTGCGAGGCGCAAGAGAGTTTTTTCCGGGGTCGTCTAATGGTAGGACAACAGACTCTGAATCTGTTTATTGGGGTTCAAATCCCTGCCCCGGAGCCAATGAAAAAATACCCGTCAGGGTATTTTTTCGATACACTAACAACAGGGATTTGAAGGGCGCGAGAAAAGCCAAGCTGGCGCAGGCTTTGGTGCGCAGCGCCCAGGACCGCGAGTCGGAGCGAGCGGAAATCCCTGCCCCGGAGCCAATGAAAAAATACCCGTCAGGGTATTTTTTCGAATATGCTATAATCTTTCCATTAATGAATCATATGCATATGAAAAACATTTATCTTTACACGACCGTGATTTTGGCTGTCGCCTTGATAGCCTTGGGCTGCTTCATGTTTACTGCTCCTAAAACTTCTTCAGTGAACGAACTCGTAAGTTTCGTGGACAATGCTGCTCAACAAGTCTCGCAGCAAGGACCGACTATCTTTCCCGCTTTCCGCGACAAGACCGGTTCCTGGATCAAGGGCGATAGCTACATCTTTGTCTACGATATGTCGGGCAACACCCTGGTTCTGCCTCCGCAACCAGAGCTCGAAGGCACCAACCGCATGACCACGGCCGATCCGCATGGCGAGCTCTTCGTGAAGACCATGGTCAATATCTTAAGCACTAAATCATATGGCTGGAACAGCTACCTCTACATCAAACCGGGCTCGACCACGCCTTCGGATAAACTCAGCTATTTCAAGAAGGTGACATTCGGTGGCAATAGCTACATCGTGGGTTCGGGCATTTATCTCAAATAATCGTTCAATCCAGTTTGAAAAACGGCTTCTCTGCGAGGCCGTTTTTTCGCTCTCGTCAGCTTGCCAATTGTCACTTTATTGCCTAAGCTGACGCCAGTACATTTGAAAGGGGATGAACATGGGACTGAAAGATGACTTCGAGGCCCTGGAGCATGCCGCCAAGGCAGTCCAGAAAGACTCGCGGAAACACGAACAGACCGTAGCCCAACAGAGGCATAAGCTGGCAGAGCGCATCAAAGCCGGCGAAACCACGGGTGATCCCATCATGGATTACGCCCTGGCGCACTGGTACGGCAGCCACGATCAAGTGAGCGCCAAACTGCAAGCCATCAAGTCAGAGCTGCAAGGCAAAACAGGACAGCTAATGCTGGTTGTGGAGGACCAGAATACGGATCAAAGTCCGCAACCCAGCGGGTTCGTGGCCTCGCCGTTCAAGGACGCTTCGCCTGGCGGTTTGATCGGAAATCCATTCAGTATGGGCTTCAATTCGGATAGTCAGACGCTGTATCTCGGCGTGCTCGAGCGTGACACGATCGAGCTGGATATCCAATACGGAGACATCCGACTACCCGTCATGAGCTTCAGTTCGTACAGCGAAAACGACCGCCGTTGCGTCATACTCAAAAGCAATTTGCCGTTCAGCTGGCAGAAGGACGAATCTATCCCGCTCTATCTGCCGTACATGAGCAAGAGCATCGATGTGCTGGCCGGCGACGAAAAGGTCTTCTCCTGGTTCAAAAAATCCAGTCCTCTGATGTTTCAGGAAGACTTGCTCCTGCGCATGCTCTTGCCCCTGGGCGATAAGCTGAACTCGTTGCCGGACATGGCAGCCAGGCTCAAGGCTATCGCAGCCGAGCTGGAACAAGAATTCCGAGTTCGTACCGAACAGATCAATGCGTGCCACAATCGGCTTATCGACGTTTCGCAAGCCTTGCGCGATCCGCTCATTCTAGAGCTGGCTCAGAACATCCGGTCCGGCATCCAGGAACTAACCCGCCTAAAAAAGCGCGCTGAGACCTTCGGCTTGATCCACCTGATACCGGTCCCACAACTCAAGATCAACGAGTGACTCTTCACATCTGAACTCTGACTGCTCCACGCCCGGAAATCCTCCGGGCGTTTAATTATTCGGAATATTAAGGTAGTATTGTTGCGTGGGTAACGCGCCAAAACAACCGAAAACCTCCTGGGGAAAAGTCGCTGGCTGGTACAGCGGCCTTTTGGAGCAGTCGGACGAGACATACCAAAAGACGGTCATCCTGCCGAATCTTTTGCGACTTACCGCGCCACAAAAAGGGGAGAGGATACTTGATCTGGCTTGCGGCCAGGGATTTTTTTCGCGCGAGCTCTCACGTGCCGGCGCCAAGGTCACGGGTCTGGATATTTCTCCCGAACTAATCGCAGAAGCAAAAGAGCTCTCTGCAAATTTTGACATAGACTATCGTGCTGCGCCGGCGCATGAATTGGACGGCTTCAAAGCAGCTACGTTCGATAAGATCGTCTGCGTTTTGGCCATCCAAAACATCACCAATCCGCACGAGGTGTTTGACTGCTGCTCGCGGATTTTGAAACGCGGCGGTTCGCTCCATTTGGTACTGAACCATCCGACTTTCCGCATCCCGCAAAGCAGCTCCTGGGGATTTGACGCAGCATCCGGCATCCAATATCGGCGCATCGACAAATATCTGTCCGAACACAAGATCCGCATCCAGATGAAACCCGGGACAGATGCCGCGCTGGCCACTCTTTCGTACCACCGGCCACTGCAGACCTATTTCAAGTGGCTGCGCGCGTCGGGTTTTGCGGTGCGCAATCTCGAAGAATGGATTTCCAACAAGCATAGCGACTCGGGTCCGCGCGCCAAAGCCGAGAACGTTTCGCGCAAAGAAATCCCGCTATTCATGTATTTGGAAGCTGTCAAAACCATATGAAAATCCATCGCTTCATCGGCGGATTCGACTTTAAGCCGCAAACCATCATCATCGAGGATAAAGAAACCGTGCACCAAATCCGGAACGTGCTGAAGCTTCGCATAGCCGAGCAAATCGCGTTATGCGACGGCCGAGGGCATGACATAGTGGCCGCTATTTTAGAAATCAAAAAGGATCAAATTACTGTCGGCGTGCAAGAACGCTTTGACAACGCCTGCGAATCCGGGAATCGCGTGACTTTATATTGCTCCATTCTGAAACGCGAGAATTTTGAGCTGGTAGTGCAAAAAGCCACGGAAGTCGGTGTATTCGAGATCGTGCCGTTGATTTGCCAGCGCACAATCAAAACTGACGTCAAAGCCGAACGCTTAAACAAAATCGCCAAAGAAGCCGCCGAACTTTCGGGCCGCGGTGTCGTACCCGTTGTACGCGAGCCTTTGAAATTCGAAATCGCTTTGGAACAAGCCAAGGACCACGAGGCTAATTTCTTTTTTGATGCGGCTAACCAGCCTTTGGATAAACCGCTTTCCAAAAACCAACGCAATGTCGCAGCCTGGATCGGGCCCGAAGGCGGCTGGACCGAAGACGAAATCGCGCAGGCAAAAAAGTCCAAACTCGTGCCAGCGAGTTTAGGTACGCAGACTTTGCGCGGCGAAACCGCAGCCATCATCGCAGCTTACGAGTTATGCCGCGTGTGAAGTTTATCGGCGCCCTTTGTTTCGCGGTCGTGCTGTTCGGCGCAGGTTGCCAGAACCAAACCGCAAAACCCGTTAATTTACAAACGACCTCAAATCAAAAATCATCTATGCAACTCACGAGTCCAGCTTTCAAACACAACGATGCACTGCCCAAACAATACTCTTGCGATGGCGCAGGATTGCATCCGCCTCTAAATTTCGACCTTGCGCCAACTGGCACAAAAAGTTTGACGTTGATTATGGAAGACCCCGATGCGCCAAATGGAACTTTCGTACATTGGATCTTATTTAACATCTCACCAGATGCAAAATCAATCACCGATACACCTGGATTATCTGGTAAAAATAGCGCTGGCAGAACAGGCTATGTCAGTGCTTGCCCACCAACAGGGCAACACAGATACAATTTCTTCTTATTTGCATTAGATATGATGCTGGAGCTCCAAGCTGGTGCAACTAAAGAAGAAATTGATCAAGCCATGTCTGGTCACGTGTTGGAACAAGTCGAGCTTAATACTTTTTACAGCCGTTAGAATTTAAAAATATGCCAAATCCAATAAGATTTGATTGCTCCAACATGCTGCGCCAAGCCGTAGGGCTGCATGGCGCTGCGCCGGAAGAAATCAAAGCACACGCAGCTCAATTAGCCCAGGCTAAACAAAATTTGCTGCGCGAATGGAAACGCAAAGAGCAAGGCTGGTTAGGCTGTCCTGATGAGCGAAAAACCGTGGAATCTGTCCTCAAGCTGGCAAAACAGAAAAACCAGTTTAAGACCTGCTTGGTACTGGGGATCGGCGGATCTGATCTTGGAGCGCGCGCTGGCTATCAGGCTCTCAAAGCAACTACCCAGGGTATGAAGTTGGCATTCGCCGGAGCCAACACCGATCCGGACGAGTTGAAGGAAATCCTGGACGGCTTTGATCTCAAGACTACGCTCGTCAACATCATCTCCAAATCCGGCGACACGGTCGAACCCATGTCGGCCTTCCTTATCGTGCGTGAAGCACTGAAGAAAGCCGTGGGCAAAAAATTCGCGGAACATATCGTAGCCACAACCGATGCGAGTAACGGCTCTTTGCATGACCTGGCCAAGAAGGAAGGTTACGCCACGCTGCCCGTGCCAGGAAATATCGGCGGAAGATTTTCCGTCTTGACTCCGGTCGGACTTTTTCCGCTGGCTTGCGCTGGTATCGATATCAAAGCTCTGCTTTCCGGCGCCAAACTCATCCGCGACCAGTTTGTAAAACAAGCGCCGGAAAAATCCGCAGTCGGAGCCTATGCTTTACTGCATGTACTGGCAGACCGCAAACGCAGACAAAATATCCACGTGCTCATGCCGTACAGCTCGCGCCTGCAGGAATTCGGCCGATGGTACCGCCAGATATGGGCCGAAAGTCTGGGTAAAAGAACGGACCTAAAAGGCGACCACGTGAACATCGGTCCGACTCCGATCGCGGCTCTGGGCGCCACCGACCAGCACTCGCAAATCCAGCTCTACACCGAGGGGCCGAACAATAAAGTCATTACTTTTATCCAAGTCGCTAAGTTCAATTCCAAGTTGAGCATTCCTTCTTCGGTCAAGCAGCTCAAAGGCCTATCATATCTGTCCGATGTTCCGCTCCAGACCGTCATTCATGCCGAACGCGCGGCCACAGCCGAGGCGTTGAAGCTCAGCCATCGACCCAACGGCACGCTCATCATCCCGCAAGTGGACGCTCCGAGCTTGGGCGCGCTCTTCATGTTTTTCGAGCTTGCGACCGGTATGGCCGGCAAGCTCTATGGCATCAACACCTATGACCAGCCAGGCGTGGAGCAGGGGAAGATCGAGATGCGGCGCATGCTGGGTGGCAAGTGATTTTGCACCAATCAGCCAAAAAAGGTAAAATCCAGACAATTAACCATTAACCAACCATATGACAGACAAAAAGAATCAGTCCCATTTGGGCCTCGGGCTCATGGTCGGCACAGCTATCGGCGTAGCCGCCGCCATCTTCGTGCAGAGCAAACAAGGCAAGGAGATGATTAAGGATGCGGATAAAAAAGCCGCTGTACTCCAGACAAAACTCATGAAGCAGCTCAAACACGCAGAAAAGATGACCAAAGCAAAATACGAAGACATGATCGATGAAGTCACCGAATACTATGTGAAGAGCAAGGACATCAGCAAGAAAGAAGTTCCGGAAATCAAACGCTACCTGATGAAGAAGTGGGTCGAAATCGAAAAGCAACTTAAGACCAAGTAGCTTTGTCCAACACCGACTTTTTACGCAAAGCCGAGGCGGAACTGCTTCCGCCCGGTTTTGAGCACGGTCATATCTTCAGTTTCGAATCCAACGGTGAAATCTACACTGTTGAAGTCGACGGTTGGAACAAGCAAACGCGCGAAGCCGTGGAGATATGCCAAAGCGAGGCAGGGGATAGCAGCTCGCCCAAACCCGGACAACGGCGCAAGCTCGCCAGCGACGTGCTTAAACTTACATTCCTCAAACAACTGGAACTCATCACGCGCGGACGCGTAGTGCTGACGAGCGAGGAAATGTATACCTGGTTCCACCGCACGCGTTCCTGGCTCTCCGCCGCCGCAAAATACTACGGCATCGACGTAGAGCTTAAACACTTGGACAAAAAGACCACACGCAAGCGCGTACGCAACGTCATGCGCGATGCGCGCAAGGTCTTTAAGCCTTGAACACGATGGCGTCTTTTTGCGCGTCGACTTTGACTGCGGCGCCTTCTTTGATTTTTCCTTCGACCAGTTTAAGCGCCAGCTCATCCAATACCATGTCCTGGATCGTGCGCTTGAGCGGACGCGCGCCGAATGATGGATCATAACCTTTATCCGCCAAGAGTTTCTTGGCCTTGTCCGTAAATTCCAGCGTGATGTGTTTTTCCTTGAGGCGTGTCGCGAGTTGCGCGAGCTGAATATCCACGATCCTGACCAGGTCTTCGCGCGTGAGCGACTTGAACATGATTATCTCGTCGACGCGATTCAGGAATTCGGGACGAAAGCTGTCTTTGAGCAAGCCTAAAATCTGCGATTTGAGTCCGCTTTCGCTGTTCTTCTTTTTACTCTCGTCCGCGAAGCCGATTTCGCCGCCGCGCGTGCCGTATTCCAGTATGCGGTCAGAGCCGATATTCGAAGTCATGATAATGATGGCGTTGCGGAA
>CAIKNB010000166.1 GCA_903828685.1 Candidatus Uhrbacteria bacterium
CTAGCAGGGTGCGGGTGGATAGATCCATCAAACCAAATTTCGTCGGGTACACATAGCTGGTGTTTGATTGAGTCTTGATACCAGCGCCTGATCGATTCTTGGGGCCACGCGATCTCGCTAGGCGGGCGCCCGGCAAGATAGGTTGCTAGTGATACGTCCCCATGGGACACTTCGGCCACGATCCGCGCGAGGATTCTACGCAAAGTCCCAGTAGCTACTTCACGGCTTATGCGGGCCAGTGCGAGCGACTCGATATCTGCGAGAGTTACCACGCCTTCCCAATCAACGATGCGGAGGGCCACGTCAGGGCGCAAACGAGACTTGGCAGACGCTGGACATTGACCGATTACAACCAGGCACGGCTTTGCATCGTGGCCTATTTGTCGAGTAACATCTTGCCAGCGCATCATGAAATCCACCAATGTTGGGAAACTCGCCGCCGAGTTCACTACAAGGATCAGCGTCACAGATCCGATGGATTTGCAATAATCACAAATAGTGGAGCCCTCGCCAGTATCCCAAGCTGCACGTAAAGCCTCCAGGCTGGCCTCGGTACTGGTCTCGCTGAGGCGGTGGTATTGCTGAACTGCATCGAAAATTGACTTCAACCCCGAGCCCAAGCGCTTGGGCGCGCGGCCATCGAGCGTTGGCACCAACACATTGCTCCGCTCGCGCATGGCATCTTCTACCCTGCGAGCGAAGATTCGAGGGCCTGCCAGTTCCCATAAGTCATCGTCGTTCATAGGGCAGTCAGCATACGGGTGAACAATGGGGTGCAGCGATGCCGCGAATCATTGCTGACGACCAATCCATAATGGGCCGCTTGGGCCACCCCATAGGCGATGGTGGCCGGCGGAAGGCCGGTTATCTCCGCAGCCACATCGAAATCGCCGGAGGAGAATGACGCGGAACCCTTGCGGCTCAGTTCGGAGATTGCCTCGATCAGACGATTCTTCGTCGACGGGAGCCCAAAGCTTTTCCCCATAAGCTCACTAGGTTGAGCAAATCGCAGATCCATCGCCTGCTTGGTTTGCTCAATAGCGCGGTCCCATCTTTGCGTCTCTGGGTGTTGGCGGACGAATGCGTGCAGGAACTCTGGCCAGCCATCGGTCAAGTCCATGACCTGATCAAGTTGTTGATGTGTCGCAGTGCATTCGGATTCCTGTAGCCACGGCCCGACAAACTCGCGCTCCCACCTGCGCGCGCAAAACTGAGTAACGTTTTTATTTGCGAGAAAAACCGCACCCTCGCTGGACAAGGCAAACGCCGGCGGCACCTCCACGATCAGTGAATAGAATTTAACCGTCCGTGGTCGTTTTACGAAATCATTGGCTACACGATGGAACTCGTCCCATTTGCTCCACGTATTGATCCGGATTAGCACAAGATTTAGCCCCTCGCTCGCATCTCGCCCGCTAAGGCTCTTGAGCTTCGTCTCGATATCCATCGGTTGCGCTAGCCGCAAATCGTGCATGGTGCCCCCAGCGAGGCTTTGCACCGCAGCTCGCAGGCTTTCCGACAAAGTGCTGGACTGGGCCATCGGAAGTGCAGAAAGGTAAGCGAGCTGCCCCAGTCGGCTCAAAGAGCTTGTTTTCCTCCACACGCGTAAGCCAGCGTCGCCGACTGTCCCGCCCCTGACGGCCAGCGACCCCGCGGCAAGTGTGCGCCTTGTAGTCGTAGCGCATCTCCTGACGATCCTCGAGCAACATATCTTCGATCTGGGACTTGGATCCGAGGAAGAGCAGGATATTGGTGTTGCGCAAAAACACGCGTTCACGTGTTTGCTCGGCCTGAAATACGCCCAACCCCACCATCTCCTCGACCAAGGTTGCAAACGCCTCCCGAGTCAGGTTGCCGAACACGCCCGGCCGCTCGCTTGCTGCCAAGGTTTTCAACTCATCGAGGCGAAGCCCATCGGCCGCCACCTGCTTGTCCTCATGAAAACGGAGCGCGAATAAATAGGCCAGGTAGTGATAGCGAAGATCAAGTTGCAGGGTTAGCTGGAACCGATCTATCATGAAGCGGCGAAGCTCCTCATCGTTGGCCACCGCATCCACATCGTCGGCCGATACCGCGCATGGCCAATCGCTGCGCGACCGGGTCCGAAGCCGATCAAGGAGGCGATGCCCAAACTGCTGTATTAGGCCCGGGTAGAAATTACACGCCGTTAGCACGCGGCTCGGAAGGTCTACCGACTCAAACGTATAACCGAGTGCGGACAGCGGTCCGACGACAAGCGAG
>CAIKNB010000167.1 GCA_903828685.1 Candidatus Uhrbacteria bacterium
ATACTCCCGCAAAATATCTGGAGGATCGTAAACGCGTGATCGATCAGCTCTCCTCTTTCAGCGTTGACGAGTTCGCTACGCGCAAAACGGATCTGGAGAATCGCGTGGAGAATTTTGAGGACTTGAGCCGGACCGTGGACGGCAAAGAAGTCAAGCTGGCAGCCGCGACCAACGATGCCGCGCTCCCGCTTTCGGTCCGCGGTTTTAAGGGCTGCGTAATCAGGGACGGCGAAAAGCGGTTCGCACAGACTTCGAATATCGCGGATAAGCTGCTGGAAGACGCGGGACTTGTACCTGGCTTCGCCGAAAAGTTCAATCCCGAGAAACAAGGCTTCGACCGCGTACCCATGGACCAGGCGGCAGGCGGCCGCGTGGTCTGGGTGGACAAAACCCAGATCGGCAAGCCGCTGGAGGAGATGGAACCTGCGGCCAAACGCATCGCGCCGGGCTATCTGCTGACTTACGGCAATGAGACTTTGGCCGTGGACCTGGTCGCAAAATCCATCGCAGAAAAAATTTAGGCTAACTATGACGATCCCCCGCCGCTTAGCCGCGAACTTAATCGGAGTGTTTTTTTGCGCCAATCTGGCAATCATCTTGTATTTCTGGTGGCTGGGTTCGCGAACTTTCATCCTGGGTGACGCGGGACGGCAACTTATCGCCTACGGACGCTTGAGCGGATTGCTCTTAGTTCTGCTCGTGATGCTGCAGTTGATCCTGATCGGACGCACGGGCTGGGTAGAAAGAATCTTCGGTCTGGACAAACTTTCGCGTCTGCACCATTTGATCGGCATAGGCTTGGTGACGCTGCTCGCGGCCCATCCCCTGCTTTTGATTTTTGGTTATGCTGCGCGCACGGGCAACGACTGGTGGAACCAATTCCTGGATTTCCAAAACTGGCAAAACGTCCTGGCCGCCACCGTGGCTGCAGGCCTATTCTTCGTCGTGGTCTTGGCTTCGGCCATGGTTGTAGGCAAAAAGTTAAAATACGAAACCTGGTATTTCATCCATCTCATCGCCTATCTCGCCATTTTGCTGGCTTTCGGGCATCAACTGGCCGTGGGTCGCGATTTGCAAGATAAAAACTTCGTGGCTTACTGGTACGGACTTTATGCTTTCGTGCTGCTCAACTTTTTGTACTACAGGGTCTTCTTGCTGTGGCGCAACTACGTGCGGCACGATTTTAAAGTCGAAAAAGTCATAACCGAAACTTCAGACGTCGTTTCCATCTACATCAGCGCAAAAAACCTTCAACGCTTCAAGTACCAAGCCGGACAGTTCCTCATCGTGCGCTTTTTGGCCAAGAGTTTGTGGTGGCAAGCTCATCCTTTTTCGCTGTCCTCGGCGCCCGGTGAAAACTATTTGCGCCTGACCATCAAGCGCCTGGGCGACTTCACTGGTGCCTTGTGGGATCTCAAACCCGGGACCAAAATCATCGTTGACGGACCGCATGGCGTATTCACGGCCCGACAGGCGCAACGCGACAAACTGCTCTTCATCGCCGGCGGCATCGGCATCACGCCCATCCTTTCGCTATTCTCCAACCTCGCGCCGACACAAAAAAACTGCACGGTGCTCTACGCTAACCGCGATTTCAAAACCACGGCCCTGCAAAACGAACTAAACGCCTTGGCCGCCAAAAACGATTGCCGCATCCACTACATCATGAGCCACGACCAGGATTGGTCAGGCGAAAGCGGATATATGGATCGTGAAAAAATCATGCGCCTGGTTCCGGATCTCAAAGAGCGCGAGGTTTTTTTATGCGGCCCCGCGCCCATGATGCAAAGCGTGCTTAAAATTTTGTCCAGCGAGGGCGTGCCTAAAAACCGCATCCATTACGAGAAGTTCAGTTTATGACCCGTGTCACGAGTTTTTTCTGAGGGGCACGGGGAAGCTTAGTGACTCGCGGATTAGACAAGATGGTTCCGTACAAATCGATCAATAAATCAGCCAGGCGGTCCGTAGTGAATGCCTTGGCGGTGAGCATGGCTTGCCGGGACAGGCTGGTCCTAAGGTGTCTGTCGTTCAATATCCGGCCCATGCATTCGACGGCCTGTTTATGGTTGTCGACCAAGAAACCGTTGACTCCGTGCTTGATGATTTCTGGAGCCACGCCCACGCGATAAGACACAGGCACCAAACCCTGCGACATGCCCTCGACCAAACTCAACGAAAAGCCTTCGTAACGCGAGCTGACATACAGCACGCTGCCGCGTTTGCGGCTCAAAAATCTTTTGATCGCCGGTTTTTCCAGATTGAACATCGGCTTCATGTTCGGACAACGCAGCTTCAGCCACGGTTCCAACTTCTTGTTTTGGGTAATGCCTATCACCGGAAAATGCTGGCGTTTGAATTCATCAGCCGCGGCAATCAAACGATCCAGGCCTTTGAGCTCAAAATCAAAAACACCATTCCCCAACCGACCCAAGAATACGATGTCCGGATTGTCTTCCATTTTCTTGACCCGTCCCTTGAACCAATAATCCTCGATGGCGTTGTGTATCACTTTGATGTGTTCGCGCGGCACTCCGTTCTTCAGCAAGTCGTCTTTGACCGCTTCCGAGGTGGCAATGGCCACATCGGCTTTCTGGGCGGTATATGCCTCGATGTCAGCGATGTCTTTCAGCGGTTTACGCGTCTGCAGATCCAACTCCCTGATGACCCCGGCATTCTTCATTTCACGGAATATATCGAGGAACTTCTTTTCCAACTGCCAGCTCCGTGGAGTCTTCCTCAAAAATCCGTAAGTCGTGGAACCGAAGTGGGTCACGACCGGAATCGGAAAAGCAAGGAAAGTCAACGGCGTGTAGGTCGTACCCTGGATCAGATCGCATTTCAGGATCTCATCGCGCTGTTCCAACAGTGAATAAAAAAAGAGGATGTTGCCTACACCTCTTAGCTTAGCCGGCGGATCGATCAGTTGGAATTTGGGATAGACGTTCACCACCTCGACCCCTCGTGACTTGAGTTTAAGTGATATCAAATCGTTTATCTGATGTGCTCCGGTCTCGATTTTCTTTTCGTTATGGATGAAAGCCACGCGCATATGCTGATTTCAACACATTTTTACCATTCCGGCAAGCACGAAACATGAAACGAACAAAAAAACGGCCGTCTGATCATCGCGGCCGTTTTTGTTTATGAAAAATCAACACGAGCAATCCTCTTCGCTCTCTTGGCAGCCTGTGCATTTGCACTTCAGGTGATCCTGGCCGCAGCTATGCGCCGGATCCATGGCCGGCATCTCCTCGCCGCACATGTCGCACTTGTATCCCTCACAGGGCTTATTGCATTTTTTGCATTCCATATATTCACCTCCTTTCGCGTAAAAGGTTTATAAGATAATTCTAGCACACAAATATCGCTTGGGCACTCAAACCAAAGAGCACAATATCGCATTTGATTTGCTGCCCGTATTCCTTTACACTCCCTTCATTATGAACGAAACCTGTATTTCTACACGCAATGCAATCATGCGCTTTCTCTACGTCCACGTACTCAAACCCATCCTCTTCTTATTCGATCCGGAAGATATTCACGACTTATTTTTGGGCGTGGGCAAATTCTTAGGAAACTTTTCGCTGACGCGCTGGAAGACCCGGCTTTGGTTCGGTTATAAGAATTCGAAGCTCGAACAGACTGTCCGTGGCATCAAGTTCGTGAATCCTA
Source organism: Candidatus Uhrbacteria bacterium (assembly GCA_903828685.1). Taxonomy (GTDB): domain Bacteria; phylum Patescibacteriota; class Patescibacteriia; order 2-12-FULL-60-25; family 2-12-FULL-60-25; genus CAIKNB01. Next base: position 3,673 of record CAIKNB010000167.1, read on the forward strand.
TCGGCTTGGCCGCGGGTTTCGACAAGAATGCAGAAATTACAGATATCATTCCTGACGTAGGTTTTGGCTTTGAAGAAGTCGGTTCCATCACGGGTGAGCCTTGCGCAGGCAATCCCAAGCCGCGCTTGTGGCGCTTGCCCAAGTCAAAAGCTTTGGTCGTGTATTACGGTTTGAAGAATGACGGCTGCACGGTTCTTGCCCAGCGCTTGAAAGACAAAAAGTTCCGCATCCCCATCGGTGTGAGCGTGGCCAAGACCAACAGTTCTTCCACGGTTGACGTTGATGCAGGCATAGCCGATTACGCCAAAACCTTCGAGACCATGAAAGATATCGGGCAATACATCACGGTCAACATCTCTTGCCCCAATGCTTTCGGCGGCGAGCCGTTCACCGATCCGATCAAACTCGAAAAACTGCTCGCCAGGCTGGATCAGATCCAAACCGACAAGCCCGTGTTCCTCAAACTCGCGGTTGATTTGTCCGAAGCCGAAATCGACACGTTGCTGGATGTCGCATTGCAGCACCGCGTGCACGGCCTGGTCTGTACGAATTTGACCAAGAAGCGCGACAATCCCAAGATCGTGGAAAAGGACGTGCCAGCCCAAGGCGGCATCAGCGGCAAAGTTCAAGAGGAACTTTCGGACCGCGTCATTGCCCACGTGTACCGCAAGACCCAAGGCAAGATGATTATCGTGGGCTGCGGCGGAGTCTTCACGGCTGAAGATGCATACAAAAAAATTCGCCTCGGCGCCACGCTCATCCAGCTTGTCACAGGAATGATCTTCGAAGGTCCGCAGGCCATCAGCAGCATCAATCAAGGATTGGTTAAATTATTGGAAAAAGATAGCTTCACGAACATCGCGCAAGCCATCGGTGCGGACAATAGGTGAATCAAGTGGGCGACAGCTTCTTCAAGCCCTGCCACCATTCGTTGGAATTCGTCTTTTGGATTTCGGCCAATAATTTTTTCGCCGACTCTGTCTTTAGGGCTTTAGCGACATTATCGATCCAATCCTGCGCATACGCATGGCCTTGTTCCAGATATTCCTGGCCCGTAAGCGCTGTTTCAAGATAATCCGCGTCTTTGGCGATGATGCCGGCTGGCGTAGACTTTTCCTCAACCTGATTCCATAGATTGAAGATAGACGTGCCTATCTCCTCCAACGGAGCTGTCTGTTCTTGCGCAGCTCTGGTTTCGTCAGCCGACGCATAACGGCTAGCGACTTTATGCAGATCGCCGACACGCGCTTCGGCCATGTCATGGAACACCAACATGGAACAGACTTCTTCGGGTTTGGCATAACCTTCGAGCGAGGCCAGGATGTAACCAATCTGCGCGGCGCGCAACGAATGCTCGGCTACGGTATCCGGATGGCGAATGCCTAAAAGCTTCCAGCCTTCATGGCTCACGCGCCGCAGCTGCCCGAGCTCAAATACGAATTTGGCGATATTCTTGGTATCCATAATCATTATTTGTTGATGTTCACGATGTTCCCACACCACAGCCCGTCTTGTCCATCCACGGCGCAAATGCGATAGCTGTCAGTACCCGTGGGCGCGCTGTCGTCGACGAATGTACTGCTATTGATGTCCGTGAGATGCGCCAAGTAGCCGTCGCGCGGATAATACGGATCGGCCACGTTTTGCGCACGCACCGGTTTGTACCACTTGAAACCTGCACCCGAATCAACGAACGGCGTCCACGAAAGCATGATTGTGCCGCTCGCGGCTGGCGTGACGCTCAATACGAGCTGATCGGACTGCGCAGTCTGGTACGCCTGAGTTGTCGAGCTGACGGGCTTTGGACTGACCGTGACCGGCAGCTTGTTCTTTATCGTGACTGTCTTAATGGCTGAACACACGCGCTCGGTTTTGGTGACCACGCACAAGGAATAATAGTACGTACCAGCATCCAGTGTCTCCATGAAATTCGTCGAGTACCTATTGTTTGTCTCCCCCGCCACGACCCCATCCTGAATATATTTCTTGGCCGGCTTTTTGTCTGTGCGCACAATCTCATAGCGCACGAATTTTTTCGGGAATGAATATTTGTACCAGCGGAACTCCACGCCATGCGATTTCACGATGGGACGGAAATGGATTTTGGAATTGACCAGCGTGGACAAGACCGCATCAGACGTCCCGGCCGCCCAAACAGCCTGTCCACTCAATAGGCAAAACGCTAATACGATTATCGGGACACTAAACGCCTGGACGATCTTGCGCATGTTATTTCTTCAGATACTTGCCGACCGCGGCCCAGGATGAGAGCGCCACGAGCGCGGCCAGTGAACCGCCTTGGATCAGCAAGAGTTGCCACCAGTTGCCCACGAAGTACGTGACCAAGCCCGCATCAGAGCCGTCCAGCAATCCCTTGAGTTGCGGATCCGCGTAATATGCGGCCACGTAAACCACAGCCGCGGAGAACAATAACGCGAACAAGGCGAGGAAGATGCCTTCGAGTACGAACGGAAGACGGACAAAAGCGTTGCTCGCGCCGACCAGACGCATGACGCCGATTTCCTCGCGCTGGGTATAGATGGCTACGCGGATGGCGTTGAACACGATGAGGATAGAAAAAAGCGCAAAGACCGCGATAAGGCACGTGCCAAAGAGCTGCACCGAGCGGCTGATGTCGCGCACGCGATTGATGGTGTCGGTATGATCTTCGAAATCCTTGGACGAGATGGCAAAGTCGAATTGCGGATTCTTGAGCGCCTCCAGCAGGAACGGATAATCCGCGGTGCGCTTGGCCTTGATGACGAGCGACGCTCCCAGCGGATTCTGATCAAGCTCGTTGAGTGCGCCGATGATCTTGGGCTCGGCAGCATGCATTTGTTTGAATTGCTCAAGCGCCTTGTCCGCGGTCAGCAGATTCGCGTCTTTGACTTGCGGCAGCGAAACCATGAAGAAGCGCGCCTGCTCCAGCACGGCCTGCGGCGTATCCGGCTGGAAATAAACGGTCACGTCTACTTTATTCTCGAGTTGGTGCACGGCATTAGTCAGCAGCACGTTGACTCCGATAAGCACGTTGACCGAGAGCAGCGCCAGGACCAACACGAAAACCGTGGTCAAAGCCAGCCACAGGTTGCGCGTGAAATGCTTCCAGGAAGAAGCCACGATGCGCCAAAAGTTGATGAAAAAGGACATGGGATTCGTTTTGGGTTATACGGGCAAAAGGTATTTGCCTTCGGCATGATCCGAGGCCACGCGGCCCTCGCTTAAAGTAATGACGCGGCGACGCAAAGCATTTACCACTTCGCGGTTGTGCGTCACAAGCACGACCGTGGTGCCGAAGGCGTTGATCTTGAGCAATAAATCGATGATTTCGCGCGTATTGATGGTATCCAGATTGCCTGTGGGTTCGTCGGCCAATAGAATCTTGGGCCGGTGCACCAAGGCGCGGGCGATGACCACGCGCTGTTGCTCGCCACCCGAGAGCTGGCGCGGAAAACGTTCGAGCTTTTCGTCCAAGCCCACGATCTTGAGCACCTGCGGCACGACTTCGCGGATGCGCCGCCCGGAGACGCCCGCCACTTCCAGCGCAAATGCCACGTTCTCGTACACGGTCTTGCGCGGCAGGAGCTTGAAATCCTGGAAAACCACACCAATCTGCCGGCGCAAAAACGGAATGTCGCGCTGCGGCACACGCGTGATATCCCAGCCTCCGATCTCGATTTTGCCGCGCGTCGGCCGTTCCTCGGCGATGAGCAGCTTAGCCAGCGTAGTCTTGCCCGCGCCGCTCTGACCCACGATGGAGACGAACTCCCCGGGCTGGATGGTCAAAGTGACGTCAGCCAGTCCGTGGATGTTGGGATGATAGATCTTGGAAATGTTTTGCAGGTTGATCATGTGGTTATTTGGGATTGGGCGCCACAGCGAGTTCATCCACCGGCTCCACGGTCACTTGCAGCATGCCGGCGGCGAGCGGCGAAAGTTTTTTGAACGCCACGGCATCCAGGTCGATGACGCGCGTGGGGAAAAGTTTTCGGTCCGGTCCGTAATCGTTGACTTTGACCACCACGGATTTTCTCGGATTGCTTTGGAGCGAGACTTTGAGCTTGGTGCCGGCCGGAAAATCCGGCGACGCCGCGCACAAGCACTTCTTGTGGCGGTACCAGCTGGCTACGCCCTCGCGCATGCCGCGTGGCACGATCAGCACGTGAGCTTGGACCTCGGGACCGACCTGCGCCGTGAGATAACCATTCTTAAGCGTCGGAAGTGGCCGTTGCCAATTGCTGAACGGAGCTTTGACCTCCAACGCCAGATCATGGAAGGCGTCTGTGCTGGTCACGCCGCCGAAATCGGATTTGACGCCCAGCTCCACGCCGTTGGCGGACAAAGCGTATGAAGTCGACCATGTGATACTGATTTCGGACGATGTCGAAACTGAAATAATAATGTCGGTCGGCTTCAACAAATCCCCGGCTTGCCAGCTCAAATACGCCTGACCATCCAAGATATCTAGTTTGACCGCATGGCCCATGAATCCCTGATCCAGATGCAAAACTTGAGAAGACTCGTCTGCGGCCCACACGCCTCTTGCTATAGCAAAAAAAGCAAGGATCGCCATCCCGGTTAAACATGCGATTTTATGCAGCCTCAACATCCTGTTCGATATTAGCAGATGCGCAATGGTTACTCTAGTCTATTTTTCAAGTCCCCTATCGATATTACTGAGATTTGACCAATCCGCAATTTACTGCGAACATATGAAAAATATTAACCCAATTTCATATGCCAGAACCAAAATTCCCAGGTGCACGAATTGAAGCCTTTAAGCCGGTAGATGTGTCTAAGTACGGGAAAAAAGAAATCGAAAAGAGCAAGTCGCACGAGATCAAAGCCAGCCACATAAAAATCGCACTGGACAAGGCCAACGAAGAAAGATTCCCGAATGCGGGCTCATATGGCGAACAACGGACGGTTTACATCGGCGGAGATGTGGAAAACGTGGAGACCGGGGTCAAGGAGCACTATGATGTCAGCCACGTGGAATTGCCCAATGGTTCAATCAAGGAAAGAATGGTGAAATCGGTTTTCACCTATCCTGACGGCAGGTCGGAAACAGAGGTATTGGAGCGTGAATTCGATGCGCAAGGGCGCGTAGTCAAGGAAACGGATACGGTGGACGGCAAAGTCATGGAAGAAAGAACGTTCAAATATGACGGCAACTTGGTCTCGGAATTCACGGATAAACGCTTTAACGATAAAGGCGAGGCTATCTGGGGCAACCAGAAAACGATCGAGGAAAAGAACATCAAGAATACCTACATCGAACTGGGCAGAGAGCCTAGCGTCCACTATGAAGAACGCCGTTCATCCACCCATGACGCCCGGCCATGGTCGCCGTTGTCCATGAAACGCAGCACCCTGGAGAATTCGAGCGGTCGTATGATCGATTAAAGGTCGTTGCTTAAAAATCAATATTACAATACATCCCGGCGTCTAACCGGGATGTTTTTCTGGAGCCAGCTTCAGCTTGCGACCTGACGATTTCTACAAATCAGCCCTATCGGCACGATTCGTAGAAATCGGAAAAATTGCGCTAAAGAAAATGACCATGTGTTGCATGATCATTTTCTGGAGCCAGCTCCGGGATTTGAACCCGGGACCTCTGCTTTACGAAAGCATTGCTCTACCGCTGAGCTAAGCTGGCATCTGACGATGGGCAATAAACTAACAGACAAAACGCAATTTGGCAAGGAAAGGATGGGCGGTTTTGCCGCCTTCGTGCATTTGACTCGATTTCTGTCGCGTGTCACTATTTTCGCGGTTCTTTCCAGACTGGAGGTTTCCATGGGTATTCTGTCTGCCATGACCCTGACCGAAGAAGAAATCACAGACGGGTGGCGCATCGAGACCATCAACGGCTGCGAAGTGAAGATTCTTCACAATGAATCTTTGAAGAGCTTCATGACGGATACTACGACATTCGTCGATCCCTTTCGCCGCAGTCGTCGGAATCTTGCGCTGGCCACAGCAGCCATCTTTCTCGCATTTTTCATCCTTGCGATGCTTTGTGCCATATTTCTTTCCATGAAGCAACGAGGAATGAGCTCTCACAGCAACATCCTCGACGATCATCCGCAACTCGACGCCTAGGAGACGTATATGGTGGAGAAGAAAAAGACTGATGACGACCATGAGCCGATAGGTCATCGCCCATTCGCGGCAACCACATTGTCCGACGAAGATTATGAAGCGGAGCAGGAACTCTTGCGAACCGGCGTTTCCAAGCCAGGCTCAATCGATGATTTTTGTTGGACCAACGATCCGCTCGGTAAACCCCGTAAGATGCCGGAGTAATTGCTCCGGCACCCAAGCATC
>CAIKNB010000168.1 GCA_903828685.1 Candidatus Uhrbacteria bacterium
CAGGGCAAACGGGATGGGAAAGCTCTTCGCCTTCTCCCCGATAACCCTGAGCGGAGGGCCGCGAAGCGACCCGGAGTCGAAGGGTGGGCTTTTCGAAGAAATTGAAAATGTCTTTCAAAGGTCTCTCCTTCACAAGCCGGCTGATCGGTTATGCCGATGCAGCAGGGATGACCACCTGTGGATCAATGGACCGCGTCAGGCTCCGATCTTTTCCGCCACTTCCCGCGCCATCTGTTGCACGGTGGTGGCCTGTTCCTGACGAGGCGCGTTCGGGTCTTCAATCAGCTCGACGTTGAGACACAACGACTGCAACTCCTTGAGCAGAACGTTGAACGACTCCGGCAACCCCGATTCGAGATTGTGCTCGCCCTTGACGATTGCTTCATACATCCGCGTACGGCCAATCACGTCGTCGGATTTCACGGTCAAGAACTCCTGCAACCCATAGGCCGCGCCGTAGGCTTCCATGGCCCACACTTCCATTTCGCCCAAGCGCTGTCCGCCGAATTGCGCCTTGCCACCCAGAGGCTGCTGGGTAACCAGCGAGTAGGGACCGATGGAACGCGCATGGATTTTGTCATCGACCAGATGGTGCAGCTTCATCATGTACATGATGCCGACGGTCACTTCATGATCGAACACGTCGCCGGTTTTGCCATCGAAGAGAACCATCTGGCCGTTGGTCGGCAAATGCGCCATGGTCAAGGCGGTCTTGATCTCTTCTTCGCGCGCCCCATCAAATACCGGCGTCGCGATATGAATGCCACGGCGCAGCTTATCGGCGAATTTGATGGTGTCTTGATCGTCGAGCGCATCGATGAACTGGTGCGCCTGCTCTGTGGTATAGATCTTCTTCAGCCGATCGCGCAGGTCTTTTAGATTATAATTCTCATCAAGCATGCGATTGATCTGCTGCCCCAGTTCGCGCGCCGCGCCGCCCAAATGGCACTCAAGAATTTGGCCCACGTTCATACGTGAAGGAACGCCGAGCGGGTTCAGCACCACATCAACCGGCGTACCATCCGCGAGGTAGGGCATGTCCTCTTCGGGGAGAATGCGTGAAACTACGCCCTTGTTGCCATGGCGGCCGGCCATCTTGTCGCCCACGGAAAGCTTGCGCTTGATGGCCACATAAACCTTGACCATCTTGATGACGCCCGGCGGCAACTCGTCGCCCTTGGACAACTTGGTGATTTTGTCGCGGTAAAGAGCTTCGATCGCATGAATATCATCTTCGAGACGCTGCGCCAATTGCTCCAGCTTCTCTTCCGTCTTCCCGCCACCCTCGACTACTTGTATTTCAGGATATGCGCGGGCCGGAATCTCGTCCAGCGCCTCGCTCGACAGTTTGATCCCCTTGGCGCAAAGCACCTTGCCCTTATCGTCCACCAAACGCGCAGCCGTGGTCTTGCCGAGCACCAACTTGCGCATCCTTTGCTGATACGAGTCGGCGACGATTTTCACTTCATCGCGCTGGTCCGTAATCAGCTTCTCCTTCTCGGCGTCTTCGATGTCCTTGGCGCGTTCGTCTTTTTCGGTGCCCTTGCGGCTAAACACCTTGGCATTTATGACAATGCCCTGCACGCCAGGCGGCACGCGCAGCGACGAGTCGCGGACATCGCCCGCCTTCTCGCCGAAAATGGCTCGTAGCAGCTTTTCTTCAGGAGAAAGCTGCGTTTCGCCCTTAGGCGTAATCTTGCCGACCAGGATGTCGCCCGGCTTGACTTCGGCGCCGATACACACGATGCCCGATTCATCCAGATCCTTGAGTGCTTCCTCGCCAACGTTCGGGATGTCGCGGGTTACTTCTTCTTTGCCTAACTTGGTATCACGTGCGATGCATTCAAACTCTTCGATGTGAATCGAAGTAAACACATCATCTTTAACCAACCGTTCGGAAAGCAGAATCGAGTCTTCAAAGTTGTATCCGCCCCAGGGCATGAAGGCGACGGTAACGTTTTGTCCGAGAGCCAGCTCGCCTTGTTCGGTGGCCGGACCATCGGCAATAACATCGCCGGGACGCACACGATCGCCCC
>CAIKNB010000169.1 GCA_903828685.1 Candidatus Uhrbacteria bacterium
GCGGGACGCGTGACAATCCAGGACTTCGAGAAGTTCATAGCCAACCTTGAAAAACATAAGCTGAGCCAGGCCTCGACTATGCGCGTGGCGGTCGCCGATGCGATGCGGCGCAGTTGGACGCGACCGCTAGCGACGGTTGCCCTGCCGGTCTGTTTCGATCCGCTCCTGAGCCATCGCAAAATGTGCAATCCCAAGCCCGGCCCGGCGCTGTATGCCTTGCGCGCGCTGGCTCTGGCTTTGGCCGAGGATAGCAGTCCGGCCGGACGGCTGATCGGGAACAAGATTGTTCATCCGTCTTCGATTGATGTCGGCTTCGCCGTCGAAGCGGCGGAAGGTGTGCTGGTGCCCGTGATTCGCAATGCGGACAAGCGGCTGCTCAAGGATCTGGTCGCGCGCTACGATGAACTGATTGAGCTGGCGCAGCAGCGCAAGCTGCCCGCCGATGCCACAGGCGGCTCGATTGCCACGGTAACCAACTTCGGCACCTTTGGCCTGACGTGGGCGACCCCGATTCCGTTGCCGGAGCAGACGCTGGTGCTCGGAATGGGTGCCGCCCGGTGCGTGCCGAATTGGGATGCGGCCAAAGGTCAGTTCGTGCCGGTCATGGAAGCCAACGTGACGCTGAGTTTCGATCATCGGGTGCTCGATGGTGGTGCGGCCGGACGGTTGCTCGCCCGCGTGGCCCAATTGCTCGCTCAACCCGAGAGGCTCTGAGCAGTTTGGTTGGAGCGCATTCCATAGAGGAGCGTCGCTTTTGTGCTGATCGCACTGCTGAGAGGCAGACTATTTTGCTCGCTCAACCACAAGCACTTCAATGGGAGTATTAGTGGGGACAAGTTCGAGGCCAAGCTGCTTCGTCAGATTAGTCCTCAAGGTTTCCTGCCCTTGCTTGTAAAGATAGCCTGTGGGCTTGGGCCAATCCAGAGCGAAGTCGTATCGTCCAGTCAAGCCTGTTTGGTCGAGCACTGGTTTTCTGTAAGCCCAGACCTCCAAATACTCTCGAAGTAGGGAAATGGGCTGGTTGGTGAAGATAAGCTGGTTCGTGGTTACCCCGAAGATTCCACTTACAGCCGCGCTCGGTTTCATTTTGGATGAATTGCTCGAATTGGTCTTCAGCAAAAAGACTTCCGTTTCACGGACTTCCGGGTGTGCAACCAGCCCAAACTGTCTTCTGATTTCGGCTTGGAGTTCCTGTTCCGGCTGATTGGTTCTTGTAACTGCATAGTCAAACCGCCCCTCAGGCACTGCCACATTAAGAATCACCCGAGCAGCAGAGCCGTCGTATGCGGCACAAAGCACCTGCAGGAATGCTTGGTTTCGCCCGCCGAGTTTGCCAAGCATGCTGCCCAGCCCCCCCTGATCTCCACCAGCAAAGTGAGTCGGACGAATCACCACAATGCCAGGCGGTGTCTTGTCCAAATTGTAATCGGCGAAGTTCCAAAGAGAATCGTCAATCGCGATCACGGCTGTGCCGGCAGTCAGAATCACGACCGCAGTAACAAGCGCTGTTGTTTTTGCTTTCGCTAATGCCATAAGATGCAGTGCTCCTTTCACCAACACTAAGATTGACCCGCCGGCCGCCGCGCCCTTGGCAATCCCCACGGCGGCCACTAATTTGGCCAAACCAATCGGTGCAGCCTGGACCGAGTTGGCTGATAACGCAGTCACAAGGAAGGTCGCCGTCATCACGACTCCTCGTTTGGCAAAGATGGCACGCAACCTCTCCACTCCACGATTTATACGCATCCGCGCCGCGTCTTCACCTATTCCCATTGCCGCACCAACCTGTTTCAAGTCTTTGCCTTCAAGGAAACGAAGCACAATGGCATTGTGCTCTTTCTTCCCAAGGCAATTCAGCGCCCCATCGAGCATTGGCGCAACTTGTGCCCAGGTGTCAGGTTCCGACTCGCATAAAGTGGATTGCATGTATGCCTCCTGTTCACGTCCTTGGCGACGGCGTCTGGTCTTGAGCGCATCAGCTGAAACATACCGCGCCGTGCGGCAGAGCCAGGCTGAAAGAATTGTCTTGGAACCCAGTGTCCTTGCTTTGCGCGCCAGGATGATAAAGACGGCTTGTGTGATTTCCTCGGCGAGATGAGGGTCACCCACTTGCCGCTGAGCGACGGAATAGACCAGGTTGATGTGCCGCGATACGAGCGCGGCAAACGCCTGCTCGGAATTGCTTTCCGCATATTCCCGCACCAACAACATTTCATCCGTCATCATTCCACTAATACATGGCCGCCCATGAGCAAAGCGAACAAACATTCCGAGTCAAGGGGGCCTATTACTCCGGCAGCCCGAGCGGCTGAGGTCTTCTATTGTGGGCTGGGCTGTGCGTGGTATTTTGATCTTGAATTTCCTCCGCCCATTCGATATTTCTAAATATACAACGAATAAACACAGCTAACGAACATGCCCTACAAAGACATTGCCCCGCCTGCCGGCGGTAAGATTTCGATCAAGAGTGGAAAACTGAGCGTCCCGCACGACCCCGTGCTTCCCTTCATCCGCGGGGACGGCACCGGCCCGGATATCTGGGCCGCCAGCGAGCGCGTCTTCGATGCCGCGGTGGAGAAGGCCTACGGCGGCCAGCGCAAGATTGCCTGGTTCGAGGTGTATGCTGGCGAGACGGCGAAGAACAAGTTCGACAACTGGCTCCCGGACGACACTATTGAGGCTTTCAAGGAATTCCTGGTCGGCATCAAAGGCCCTTTAACCACGCCGGTGGGCGGCGGCATCCGCTCGTTGAACGTCGCGTTGCGCCAGTTGCTGGACCTCTATGTCTGCCTGCGCCCCGTCCAGTATTTCCAAGGCGTGCCTTCCCCCGTGAAACACCCGGAGAAGGTGAACATGACCATCTTCCGCGAGAACACGGAAGACATCTATGCGGGCATCGACTACCAGGCCGGCAGTCCCGAGGCGCTCAAGATCCTGGAGTTTATGCAGCGGGAGTTGCCCGCCGCGCTCAAGAAGATCCGATATGGCAAGGACGCACCCGACCAGATCGGCATCGGCATTAAGCCCGTTAGCAAACCGGGCACCGAGCGCCTGGTGCGCGCCGCGCTCCAATTCGCCGTGCTGCAGAAGCGCAAGAGCCTCACGATTGTCCACAAGGGCAACATCATGAAATACACGGAAGGCGCCTTTCGCGATTGGGCTTACGAGCTGGCCAAACGCGAGTTCGGCGCGGTGGAAGTGGACGGCGGCCCGTGGTGCAAGCTGCCGCAGGGCATCATGATCAAGGACGCCATTGCGGACATCACTCTGCAGCAAATCCTGACGCGCCCGACCGATTTCGACGTCATCGCGACGCTCAATCTCAACGGCGCTTATCTGTCCGATGCGCTGGCCGCCC
>CAIKNB010000170.1 GCA_903828685.1 Candidatus Uhrbacteria bacterium
GCACATGAGTGGCAAGTGGAGAGGGAAAGGTGACACGAAATATTCCTACGGCAGAGACGCCCTCACCCATCAACCGGTAAAGTCACCTCGCTAACGCTCGACGAAACATCAGTTCGCGCTCCACTTGGCGGCCAATGCGGCACGCATCGTTGCGCGCTCAACAGAAACCACGAAGCGCCCCACGTCGTTGAGTTTCCATTATCGGATGCTCTCACCGCGCGCGGATGCTGACACTCATGCCCTTGGGGTGCCCACCGGCGAACCGTCTCAATCCTCCACGGGCACGACGAGGTTTTCCATGATGTAGTCTTTGCGTTCGGGGGTATTTTTGCCCATGTAGAAGCCAAGAATGCCCGCGGCATCGGGCTTGGGCGCGTACTCCACCTTGCTCAAGCGCATGCTTTCGCCAATGAACTGTTTGAACTCCGAGGGAGAGATTTCACCCAGGCCTTTAAACCGCGTGATTTCACAACTGTTACCCAGTTTCTTCGCGGCCTCGTCGCGCTCGGCTTCAGAATAGCAGTAAATCGTTTGCTCCCGGTTCCGCGCGCGGAACAGCGGTGTTTCCAGCACGAACAAATGTTCATCGTGCACAAGCTGGTCGAAGAAGCGAAAGAAATACGTGATGAGCAGATTGCGGATGTGCAACCCGTCCACGTCGGCATCGGTGGCGAGAATCACCTTTTCGTAACGGAGACCTTCGAGGTTATCCTCGACGTCCAGGGCGCGCATGAGGTTGTACAGCTCATCGTTCTTATAGACGATGTCGCGCTTAAGGTCCCACACGTTGAGCGGCTTGCCCTTGAGCACGAAAATGGCCTGAGTTTCCACGTCCCGGCAACTCACGATCGAGCCGGCGGCGGATTGCCCTTCAGTGATGAAAATCATCGAACCCTTGCCCTTGCCTTTTTCCTTGTTGAAATGGGTTTTGCAATCCTTTAGCTGCGGGATACGGATCGTGATGGCTTTGGCGCGTTCGCGGGCCAGTTTTTTCACTTCCTGCAACTCTTTGCGGAGCTGCCGAGTATCCTGGACTTTGGCCACAATCTTCTCGGCGATTTCCTTGTTTCGATTGAAGAAGTGCAACAGCTCTTCGCGGACCCGGTTGACCAGATCGGCGCGAATTTCCGTGTTGCCGAGCTTATTCTTTGTCTGGGATTCGAAGACCGGGTCCTTGAGCCGAATCGCGACCGCGCCGACCATGCTCTCCCGCACGTCGTCGCCGTCGAACTTCTCATGTCCATACTCATTCACCGCCTTGAGCAACCCTTCGCGGAACGCGCTAAGATGAGTGCCGCCATCGGCGGTGTACTGGCCATTCACGAATGAGTAGAACGTTTCCCCGTAGCGGCTGTTGCTGTGCGTGAAACAAAATTCGAGTGTTTTTTCCGCGTAATGAAGCGGCGGGTAAATCGGCTCGCTGCCATCCGCCTCCAGATCTTCCATGACCAGATCGAGGAGGCCGTTTCGCGACTGAAAAGTCTTGCCGTTGAATACCAGCTTGAGGCCGCTGTTCAGGTAACTGTAATGCCTCAACCGTCTCTCAACATGCTCAGGAAGGAATTTGATTTCCTTAAAAATATCCGGGTCGGGCACGAAGCGGATCATTGTCCCGTCCGGTTCCTTTTCAGACTTAGCCTTTTTCTCGTTCTTAAGCTTCCCCTGCCTGAAGGCGGCTTCGACCACCTCGCCTTCGCGAAAGCTGCGCACGAGAAACTCCTTCGAAAGCGCGTTGACCGCTTTGGTCCCAACCCCGTTCAGCCCGACGCTGAACTGAAACACGTCATCGTTGTATTTTGCGCCGGTGTTAATTTTCGACACGCAATCCACAACCTTGCCGAGCGGAATGCCGCGCCCGAAATCCCTCACGGTGACCGCCTTGTCATCAATGGCGATCTGGACCTCCTTGCCATAGCCCATGATGAACTCGTCTATGGCGTTGTCTATGACCTCCTTAAGCAAGATATAGCAGCCGTCATCGTAGTGCGAACCGTCGCCCACCCGCCCGATGTACATTCCCGTCCGCAACCGGATATGTTCCAGGGAGGAAAGTGTCTTGATCTTGCTTTCGTCGTAAACGTGTTTCTTGTTCTCTGCCATATTTCAAGGTGCTAAATATCAAAGATGAATCTCCAGCCCGATTGGTGATGGTGTCCTTGCGGGTCGTTGCGTCAAACTGTTTTTTCACTGATGCGATGATAAAGCGCGACTTGTGCTTGACCAAACTTCAACAACCCCTTCTACGATTTGCGTTCTTTCAGGTTTCAGGCCCGGGGAAGACCCGCTAACTTGTCGCCATGGTTAAGAAGTTGTTCCTGCTGGATGGCATGGCTTTGGTTTATCGGGCGCACTTCGCGTTCGTCAGCCGGCCAATCCTCACGTCGAAAGGCGTCAACACTTCCGCACTTTACGGGTTTACTCAAACACTGCTCGAGATCCTTAACAAACAGCAGCCCACGCACATCGCAGTGGCCTTCGATACCCGGGCCCCGACTCACCGGCATGTCGAATTCGCCGAATACAAAGCGACGCGCCAGGCGATGCCCGAAGACCTCAGCAAAGCGCTGCCCCATGTGCGCCGCATGATTGAGGCGTTTAACATCCCCGGACTTGAGTGTGATGGGTACGAGGCTGATGACATCATCGGGACGCTTGTGCAGCGCGCGGAAAAAGAAGGCTTCCAGTCTTACATGGTCACATCCGACAAGGATTTCGGCCAGCTCATCACGGAAAATACATTTGTCTTTAAACCACCGCGCATGGGTGAGGGGGCGGAGATTATCGGCCTGCCCGAGGTCCGGGCGCGCTGGGGGGTACAGCAGCCCAATCAAGTCGTGGATGTGCTCGCACTTATGGGAGACGCGTCCGACAACATTCCCGGCGTCCCTGGCATCGGGGAGAAAACCGCGGTAAAACTTATCGCCCAATATCAGAGCCTGGACAATTTGCTGGCCCATTCGGGGGAGCTGACCAGCCGGGTCAAGGAAGGGCTCGAAAAGCACCGGGAGCTGGCACTGCTCTCAAAACGCCTGGCAACGATCGTCCGTGATGCGCCATGTCCTGTCGAGTTCGATCTGCTTAAAGTCCAGCCATTCGATGAAGAGAAGCTGAAGGCCCTGCTGATTGAGTTCGAGTTTAACTCCATTGGCCGACGCTTGTTCGGGGAAGATTTTAAAGCCGGGCGCGGGTTTTCGCCGTCACCGGCCCCACCAGCCCGGGCCGCCAAGTCCTCATCCGCTTCCGGAAGCGATGGGGTCGAGGACCTTGTGCTCGTGGCGGACGACGAGGAACCGGTTGTTGAAGAACAGCCGCCCGTTGTTGCCAACCTAAAAACCATCACGGACGTCCGACACAAATACCACCTGGTAACATCGGCCGCGCAACGCGCGGAGCTGGTCAGGACGTTGCAGAGCAAGACTTCCTTTTGTTTCGATACGGAAACCACCAGCGTCGAACCCAAGGCGGCGCGCCTGGTCGGGATAGCTTTCTGCTTTGCCCCACATACGGGCTATTACGTCCCGGTGCCCCAAGACACCGCGGAAGCGAAACGGATTCTCGACGAATTCCGGCCTGTGCTTGAATCCGACCGTATCGAAAAAGTCGGGCACAACCTCAAGTTCGACCTAAGCGTGCTCAAGTGGCAGGGCGTTTCAGTACGCGGAAGGCTTTTCGACACAATGATTGCCCACAGCCTCATCGAGCCGGAGATGCGGCATGGGATGGATTACCTGTCCGAGGTTTACCTGGGCTACACGCCCGTGCCGATCACCAAACTTATCGGCGATGCGAAGGCGGAGCAACTGAACATGGCCGATGTGCCGATTGAGAGAGTTGCCGAGTACTCCGCCGAGGATGCCGATGTGACATGGCAGCTCCGCGCGACGTTGGAGCCGTTGCTGAAAGAGAAAGGCCAGGAGCGCGTCTTCTACGAGATCGAGTCGCCACTCATCGCCGTGCTGGCGAACATGGAATTCGAGGGCATCAAGGTTGACGCCGCGGCGCTCGCTGAGTTTGCCGCCCAGCTCTCGAAGGAGATCAAGGAGGCGGAGAAGAC
>CAIKNB010000171.1 GCA_903828685.1 Candidatus Uhrbacteria bacterium
GTGTATGATAAGGATCCGTCGCGTTTTGATGATGCTGAACCGATTGAGCATATCGCGTGGAAAGATTTCCGAAAGATCGTGGGCGACGAATGGTCGCCTGGGGCTAACGCCCCGTTTGATCCCATCGCCTCCAAACTGGCGCAAAAGTGGGGGATTGCGGCGGTCATCGCCTCGGGGCACGACCTCAAGAACCTCAAAGCCATCATCGACGGAAAAAATTCAGAGGCACCATGATTGACGGGGAATGAAAAAAGCAAACCCGACGGTGAGTACGTCGGGTTTTCAAGTCGAGATGGATTGCATGCCTTAATTCTCCTTGCTGGTTTTTTTGTCTTCGTCACCTGTATCGAATGACAGGTGAGTAAGTTTCTCCAGGGTGAGGTAGCCCTCGACATCATATTTCGGGTTCAAGATGGCGAGTAGCTTGCCCCTGCCTAAGAGGCGATGCAGCAATATGTAGAGGGCTAAGCCGTTGCGCATCAGCTTTTCGAGGCTTGGCGCGCCGCATTCTTTAACTAGGTCTTGGAGCTTGGGAACGGCATTGTCCGGAACTTCAACTGTGATCTTCATGGTCCACCTCCGGTGAAAGAGCTGACACCAGCATCCAGCAGGCGCGAAGCCGTGTCAAATAACGCAAATTTTCCGGCTTGATGACTCTTGACGGACTGTCTTTGTTCGGGTAAAGTGTGCGCACACTCATAGGTCCTGAGACAGCAGGTGTCGCGCTAAAGCGGCTTAATTACCTGCCGAGGAGCTTCCCGCCGCGTTTTTTAGCCGGTTGGAGATGCGCCCCCACAGGAAGCCTGGGGGTGTTTTATTTCCCAAAGGTCGAAAGAATAATTTGCCAAATCTATATGTCAAAAAGCAGACAGCAGAAAGAAGTCACCAAGCAGCAGCTGGTCAAGGAATTCCAGGGAGCCAAGTCCGTGGTCTTCGCTGATTACCAGGGCCTCAAGGTGGCGCAAGCTGACGTGTTGCGCAAAAAGGCGCGCGCTTCAGGCGTGGACTACATCGTGGCCAAGAAATCGCTCCTGACCCTGGCGGCCAAGGAAGCAGGCTACGATCTGAATGCCAAACAATTCCCGGGCATGCTCGGTGCGGCGTTCGGCAAAGAGGACGAGGTGGCGCCGGCCAAAGTTTTGGGCGACGCAGCCAAAGACACCAGCATTAAGCTGGTGGGCGGCATCTTCGATCGCCAGATCGTCGACGCAGCCAAAGTCATCATGCTTTCCAAGTTGCCTTCCAAGCAAGAGCTCCTGGGTCAGGTCGTGGGCACCATGTATGCGCCGGTCTCGGCGTTCGTGCGCGCTCTGAACGCCATCCGGGAATCATTGGACAAGGGCGTGCCGGCAGCGGCAGCCCCGGTCGAAGAAAAACCCGAAGCTCCAGTCGAGGCAGCGCCCGTTGCACCGGCTGAAACTCCGGCAGCCCCGGTCGAAACACCGGCGGCAGCACCAGAAGCACCGGTTGAGACGTCAGACGTCCTTGCGACGCCGGACGCCCCGGCCGCAGCGTAATAGTCATTAATCACCCAACACATCCCTATGTCAGACGAAAAGAAGAACGTCGAGGTGCCTGAGAAGTTCAAGGCTCTCGTCGAAACCATCGAAAAGTTGTCGGTCCTGGATCTGGCCGAATTGGTCAAGGTCCTGGAAGACAAGTTCGGCGTATCAGCCGCCGCTCCGGTCATGATGGCCGTAGCCGGCGCCGGTGCAGCCGCAGCTGAAGAGAAGACCTCATTCAATGTCGAACTCACCGAAGCCGGTTCCAACAAGATCGGCGTGATCAAGGTGGTGCGCGAAGTCACGGGACTGGGCCTCAAAGAAGCCAAGGACCTGGTGGATGGCGCGCCCAAGATGGTCAAGGAAGGTGCGGACAAAACCACGGCCGAAGATATCAAGAAGAAGATCGAGGAAGCCGGCGGCAAAGCAGTGCTCAAATAATCTTTCCGAAACCAAAAACGCTCCGGTGTCATGCCGGAGCGTTTTGCGTATCAAAGATTTTACGGCAGCGGGACCAGGATCAGCCGATTGTCGTCGATGAGCGCGATGCGTTTGGCGGTTTCGTCCACGTAGACGTTGCGCAGCGCGCGGAATTGCGTCGAAGTTATCTGCGCCTTGAGCGTGCCGTTCTTGTCGAACACCAAGACGCGCTTTTCGGCCGGATCGGTGATGACCAGCAGCGTGGAGTCCGTGGAAGTCCAGAGCGACGAAGCGGCGCGCAACGGGGGATCGATGGTGGGCAAGCTGAAGCCGACTTGGCCGCCGGAGAGGAATTGCAGGAGCGTGCCGTCGCTCTTGAGGATGTAGACGTTGCTGTCGATGGCCAGGGAGACCGCATCGCTGATAGTGACATCTGTGGCTTTGATGTATGCCGTCTCCGAGCCGTATCCGCCGCCGGACGAGACCGAACGCCAAACCTGGTTGCCCGGAGGATCCAGGCGATAGAGCTTGGAGGTATAGAGCACGGCGTCAATCGTGGAAGATGTCTTGGCATGCGACCAGGGCAGCGGCTTGAGCAAGTCGGTGCTCTTGTTCAAAGCCAGGAGCTTGCCATCGGCTGTGGCAAAGAGGATCGAGTCCTTGCCCTCGGTGGCCGAGACCACGGGCGCGCCGCCGTCTGGCAATTTGATGTGCTTGGTCTCTTTGGTGGTGATGGATATCTTCACGATTTCGCGCGCTGACTGGTCGGCGACGTAGGCGTTGTCGCCCGTAAGCAACGCTGCCGAAAGGCTGCCCGAAGCCACGGAAGCCGGCAAGCCGTAGAGTTCGGTCACGTTATCCGTCTTGACTACCTTCTTGAGGCGCTCGCGCAGCGTGTTGAGATCGGTTTCGATTTTTTGAAGGCGGGCTTGGCGTTCCGCGACTTTGGTCTGCAGGCTTTGGATGATTTTTTCCGAACCGTCTATTTCCGAACGCGCACGCAGCTCGTTGCCGTAGACCAGATCGGATTCGGCGCGGTTGCGCTGGTCCATGGCGCTGTCGTACGTGGCGTTCCAGGCTGCGGTTTCGGCTGCGACTTTGCGCGCATGGCTCCACCAGGCTAGGCCCACGATGATACAGACCAGGGCGATGGCCGCGCCCCAGATGATGGTTTTATGTTTTTTGGTGAGCATGCTGCGGTAACCGGCGTTGAGTCCGCGCAAGCTAGCTAACGCAACCGGGTCTTTGACCCGGCCTTTGCGGCTAAGCAGACCCATGATCCAGCGCCGCGTGACGCCCAAAAGACCGACGGCTTTGCCGAGCAGCGACTTGAAGCCTGAAGACACGTCGGACAGCCGCTTAATGGAGGAGCCGGCGGGCGCCAGGCGCTGTTCCGCTTCTTGAGCCGCGTTTTGCAGTTTTTGTACCGAAGCCGTGGGAACATCTTGGACCACTTCCGGCGTTGCGGGCTTGAAAGGCAGTTGCGCCGTGGTCGGTTTGGTCTCAAAACTCGAAACTATGACAGCTACGAAATCGTCCGGGATGCTGCGCCGCTCCAGATCCTGTTTGATTTCCATGGCCGCAGTCACCGGGGGCAGGGTAGCCAAGCGGTCTGCGAGCTTGAGGTCGCTGCGCAGGCGTTCGAAGTTGTTGGTGCCGACTATCAATACGTCGCCGATGCCGATGTCGCCGCAGATGATGGAGGCGAAGGGTTTGGTTGATTCGACTTGCGCCGGCTGCTCCAGCGAGCCGAGTAAATCGAAATTCCGGAAAGTGCCGTCGGGTTGTTTTTGCAAAAAGACGTTCATGAGGCGGCCCGTGCCCGTAAAGCACAGGTGCCCCTCGGAGAGTTCCATGACGAAAATGTTGATCCGGCTCCACTGGAAAGGCGTGGCCTCCTCGCGCATGAAATCGGCGATGGCCTCGTTAAGGCGCTGCACCAGTTTTTCGAAACGCCCCAGCGGATCCTGCTCGACTTGCGAGACCAGGAAGCGCATTTGTTCGACCGTGGCATTGATCACATCCAGGAGACGCTCATAGGCATAGAGCGTGGAGTGGATGTCGGCCACTACGAGGAGCGTGGGACCCTGGCGCGGGCGTCCCGGGTTCTCGAAGCGGAACACGCCGACGATAGCTTCGTCGCTGACGCTTTTGGCCACTTCGATCTCCGCAATGCGGAAATGTTGCAATTCTTCGGACATTTTGGGGATTGATCTTAGGCGGAGTATACTAAAAACGTTATTGACTCGTCTATCCTAGACTCTGCGGGGGCAAAGCGCACCCCTCTTGTCAAGAGCTGAATATGCAGGCAGGATAGTGAAAGAACCTATGCTTGAACACTTATTTGGCTCACGTACCAGGCTGAAGCTGCTCATGCTCTTCCTGCAAAACCCCGAAGATGTGTTCTATGTGCGCGAACTCACGCGGCGCATCGATACGCAGATCAACGCAGTACGGCGGGAGTTGCAGAATCTGGTGACCATCGGCCTGCTCATCGAGGGCTCGGCTAAAGAGGAAGACGCTGATCACAAGCGCCCGGGCTTGAAACGCAAGTATTATAAGGCTAATCAAGAGTTCCCTTTGATACAGGAGATCCGCGCTTTGCTGGTCAAAGCCTACACGCTCATGGAATGGAAGTTGGATGAGCAAATCTGCAAGCTCGGCAGCATCCGCTATCTCGCGTTCCTTGGGATATTCATTGGGCAGCGCAATCAGCCCGTTGATGTGTTCATTGTGGGCGACGTCAATCGCGCCGGACTCAAGACCCTGATGCAGACCGCGGAAAAGCGTCTGGGCACAGAAATCAACTATACGCTCATGACGCCGCAGGAATATTCTTACCGGCGCGAGATTGCTGACCGCTTTTTGGAGAGCATCATGAAGGCGCCCAAGAGCATCATGGTCAGCAAGTTGGAAGAAAAACGCACATAGCAATGCCGCAAGTCGAGAGCCGCAAGCCAAGACGCGTCGGCCAAAAGCCGCGAACTGCCAAAAGCCAGGCAGCGTGGCTGTTTATTGATACCACCAAATCAGGCGAATTCAGGTCTGGCTTCCTGGGGCAGACCGTGGCTGTGGCCGCTGGCTTGGGAAGGTCGAATAAATTTTTGTCTGCTTTGGCGCGCCGTCTGACGCCGCAGAAGCTCGAGGCCTTGTCCGGCATCTGCGTGGTGGCCGGGCCCGGTTCGTTTACCGCGGTCAGGACCGGCGTGCTTGTGGCTAATTTGCTGGCGCGGCTGTACGGCAAACCGCTTTGCGGAGTCAGCGTCGAAGAATCGCAGGATCTCAAAAATCTGGCAGAGCGGCTCTTGGCCGGCAAAGTAAAATCTTCAACCTACGTCGCGCCCGAATATTACGCGGAACCGAACATCACGCTTAAGCAGCCCGCGGGCAAGACCTGCTATGTTTAGTCCGCATTTTCGTCGGCGCCTGCTCGAGATACTGCCGGGCGCGCTGGTCTGGATCACGCTCATCGCGTCGGTGGGTTTGTCGTTTGTGCGTCCGCTCTGGGTCATCTACTTCGTCATTGTGTTCGACTTGTACTGGCTGTTCCGCGTGGTCTATTACATGCCGTTCGTGGTCATCTCCTGGCTGCGCTACCGCCGTGCCATCAAAAAAGATTGGCAAAAACTGGCAGCTGCCACGCCGGGATATGGGCGCATCCGGCATCTCATCTTCCTGCCCACGGTCAAAGAGGACGTGGCCGTGGTGCGCGAGACATTGAACACCTTTTTGCGCTGTCCTTATCCGGCGGAAAGCATGATGATCGTGCTGGCCGGCGAAGCGCGCGCCCATGAGCACTTTGCACCTGTGGCCGAAGCCATGCGGCGTGAATTCGACGGCAAGTTCCTCAAACTTTTCATCACCGAACATCCGGCTGATTTGCCCGAAGAGATCAAGGGCAAAGGCTCCAACCTGAATTGGGCCGGCCATCAAGTGACGCCGCAGCTGTTGGAGATGGGTCTTGATCCGGACAATATTATCGTCTCGTCTTTCGATATCGACACCGTGGTGCATCCGCAATATTTTTCCTGCCTTACCTATCTATATCTGACCGTGCCCGAACCCACGCGCAGTTCCTACCAGCCCATCGCGCTCTACAACAACAACCTGTGGGAA
>CAIKNB010000172.1 GCA_903828685.1 Candidatus Uhrbacteria bacterium
CGTATGCGACCAACCCGAAGGCCAAACGCGTCGAGGTGCGGTTCCCGGATGCCGCCGCCAACCCGTATCTCGCCTTCGCGAGCATGCTGATGGCGGGGCTGGACGGCATCAAGAACAAGATCCATCCCGGCGACCCGATGGACAAGGACCTCTATGACCTGCCGCCGGAAGAGCTGAAGGGCATCCCGACGGTGTGCGGCAGCCTGCGCGAGGCGATCGGCGCGCTGGAAGCCGACCACGAGTTCCTGCTGGCCGGCGACGTGTTCGGCAAGGACCAGATCGAGAGCTACATCGAGCTGAAGTGGAACGAGGTGTACAAGTTCGAGCACACCCCGCACCCGGTTGAGTTCGAGATGTACTACTCCTGCTGAGATTGGCGGGCTGACGGCATGGGCGGGGCGCTTTCGGGCGCCCCGCTTTTTTTGTGCGCCAAATCGGACCGGTTGGCATGTATTTTGGGGACCGGAATATTGACGCCATGTATTGGCCCATCCACAATTTCGCAGGCGGTCGGATTTGGCTGTGGTGAGCGGGATGTGATGGGCCGGATGACATACAAGCGTTTTCACATGGCCGGTTTCGCATTGTGCGTGCTGTTGCTTGGCGTGCTGGTGATCATGATGGCGCATGGCAGCCAAGATTCGGCTTCGTCGCCTTGGGCGCTCAGGCTGTCGCTGCAACCGGAAGATATCACGCGGGAATTGCTCGAGAAATTTTCGTTTTTTGCGACCATCGCTCTGGCGGGTTTGACCGCCTGGGCCGTCGTGGTCGCGCTTGGTCATGCAGCCCACCTGAAGGACTCAGTTGAGGCTCAGAATAAAGCCGCCATAGCTCTTGCTGCATCAGCAAATTTTCAGGGGCTGGGGAATGTCGGATTGCAATTGTCTGACGAAACCGTTCGGATGGCCATCAAAACTCTGGGCATCATTTCAAAAAAACATGATTATATCACATATAGACAAATTCAAAATTCCGATGCCCCCATCAAGCTGGATGTCTATTTTGTAGAGTGCGTTGATCAAATGCAAAATTGGCAACGAAGCGGCGAGACTTCGGCCGAACAGCCTATTTTAGAAAAGGAGCAGTTTGAACTCATCGTTCAATTACTTGATAGAATCGAAATTCTCGCTCTTGCGACTAAGTACGATCTGATTCAACCCGAATTGGTACTTGAAGGATATGGCACGACCATCAAGCTGGTGCGCGACATTTGCGGGCTTTTCATTGCGGGTAAGCACAACAGCACGCGTCACCCGCCGCGACCGTTCGAACATACCAGATGGCTGTTCGAGGCATTCGATGCCTATTTCGCGGACAAGGCCTGACATTCCGCATCCCAGCCGCCAAGCGCGGCTGGTGGTCTTGCAACCAGCTTAGGCGGCGATCTGGTCCTGATCTTCCGGCACATGGGCGCTTGCCATCTGTGCACCTGCGGCGGACCCCAGCTTCAAGCGGTGCTGCTGCTCCAGATACCGCAGCATCGACTGCGTCGCCCGGTCCAACTCCTCCTTGGGCAGCGGCGGCGCGATTTCGGCCAGCAGGGACATGGGAGAGGACATCGTCGCAACCCTTTCAATACCGGCCGCTCGCCAAGTTGAACCAGCAATTCCTCGCCGGTCCACACACAGCCCGCCGGAAGCGGCTTCGAACCGCCAAAGTCTCGTTCTAAACAGTCAATATATGCGCCCGAATCGGCGGATGGTCAAGGAGATCTGCCAAATTCCGAAGCCAGACATGCCGGTCTTGCGGGAATCGGCCAATCCGGCACCGGCTTTGGCATCATATCGGAATCCGCACACGCGGCAAGAGACGCGGCGCACATGGCACCGCCAATTCGCCGTGTGCTTTGACCATCTGCGATCAATCCAGCGGAGCGCTGGCGGCCTTTTGCCAATTCAGCCGCTAATTTGCCACGAAAAGTGCGATTGACACACTTAATTAACCTTCTAACGTCGAAACGCATAAACAATTGCGATACGCGTCATGACTCTGGCACCGGCAAGCGACCCTTCGGCACGCGACGCCGCCTTCGCCTTGAAGGCTGTGATTCAGTATTTCTTGAATAGCAAGCACGCGACGGAAGAGGACATTTATGAGTGGATAGCGAATCTCGCTTCCATTGAGGAACGCTTGCGCGACGGGCGCCAGTTCATGCGCGCCAATGTCAAATTGACAACAATGGAACAACTATATCCTACCGTCCGGCAGGCGGTAATTGATTTCTTGCAGGTCAAGCCAGTCCCGATTCCGGCCTTCCTTGCACAAGCTGCCGCTCTCGCTGGCTTGGGCAGTGAGCCGCTTGCAGAC
>CAIKNB010000173.1 GCA_903828685.1 Candidatus Uhrbacteria bacterium
CGGCGGCATCGACCGGTGCGTTGGCCGTGATGTTCACGCCCTTGGCAAAGGTGGGCATCAGGGCCTTGCCGCTGGCCGTAAGGTCGCGCAGCCAGAACATGGCGATCTGGTCATAGCGCGACTTGTCCGAAGTCACGCCGTGCGCATCAATGCCAAGTTCATTGCACAGATATAAGGCGCGGCCCATATGGAAGCGCTGGGTCACGATGATCAGATTGTTTTGTCCTGAAGCTTTGGCGTTCTTGCATGATTCGTAAGTCCGATAGCCCTTGCCGTCAACGAGCAGGTCGCTTTCCGTTACGCCATGAGCCAAGACGTAAGACTTCATAACATCAATTTCGTCCGCGTGATAATGCCCGTCATCTCCGCTCAAGAGGATTTTTTTTACGCTTTTCTTGCCATACAGCTCTATGCCCTGGTCCAGTCTGTCGCGCAGCGCTGCTGACGGCGTGCGGTCGCTTTTGACGCTGGCGCCCAAGATCATGGCCGTGTCAGCGGTCGCGGATGACGCCGGTTCGATTTTGCCCACGAAGCTGAATTGCACGTACGAGACCACGCTCAAGACGGCGAGCACGCCTGCCGCTGCGATGCCAGCAAGATAACGCAGCTTCTTCATCCTTCTTCCTGGTTAGGTTTGGCTATGGGCTCGAATTGGTAAGCATTGGACGAACCGGTCAGCTTGAGCACGTCCTTGTCTATTTTTTGGAATTCTTTGCCTGCCAGGTTGTATTGGTTCACGACCGTGGCCAGGTTGCTGCCCACGCTGTTGAAATTTTTTTCGTACTGCGACAGATGACGTCCCAATTCACCGACTCGAATAATGACGTCCTTGGCTTGTTCTTCGATCTGCATGGCGCGCAAGCCTTGCAGAACCGTTTGCAGATAAGCCAGGAATGAAGTCGGCGATACTATGACTACGTGGTATTTGGCGGCGGCGCGCTGGATGATGCTTTCCGTATCCTCGGTCACGGCGCCGATCTTGTTGATGAGCAAATCGTAATAAATGGCTTCATGCGGTATGAACATGAAGGCGAAGTCCATGGTGTTTTCTGCCGGACGAATATATTTGGCGGTTTCTTGCACGCGCATCTTCAAATCGTTGACGAAAGTCTTTTCCAGTTTGTCGCGTTCCGCGGCGTTCTCTTCCACCGCCAAGCGGTTATAATTTTCCAAACTGAATTTGGAATCGATAGGCACGATCTTATCTTTGATGAAAACCACGGCATCCACGATCTCACCGTCCGCAAAACGATATTGCATCTGGAAGTTCTCGGGCGGCATCACGTTCTTCAACAGCGTCTCCAAAAAATATTCGCCCAGCACGCCGCGTTGTTTGGGGTTCTTGAGCATCTGCTGCAACTTTTGCAGCTCGTTGGTTTCGGACAATACTTGGCGCGAAATTTCTTCCACTTTGATCATGCGCTCGGTCACGTCGCGCACGATGCCGGATGAGGCCGCAAACTGCTGACGCACGGCTTGGTGCGTCTCCCCCATCCTGTCGCCCAAGTCTTTTTGCAGCTGTGCCATCTGGTTCTGCAAAAGCGTCATGGACTGGCTGTCCGTGCCTCCGTTGGCGCTCCCTCGACGGCGTAGTTCGATGATTGTCCACGCCAGTAAGGCGGCAAGGACAACAAAGCCTAAAATAAGCAGGTTTTGTAGATTAGCCATAACGATTAACAGACTGCCATGTGCGCGACCTGTCCGCAACCGGCGCGTCTTGACACTTTAGCTTATCCACATTCACTAATTTATACGCATTTGTTATCTTCAAAACTACAAAAGCCAAACATATGAACATCACTGATTTGTTGCGAATTCCCAACGATGACGCGGATTTTGAAGAAGAACCGGAAGACGAACTGGCATCTGCCGGCTTTCGCGTGGTAGATGGCGATGCGGAAGAGGAGCCGGAAGAAGGCCTGGAAGATGCTGACGGCGAGGTATTAGCCGAAGTATTAGGTGCGGATGACGAAGCTGCCGAAGACGAGGCCGATGCGCCAGCTGACGGTTTGGAAGAGTTGGATGAGATGGAAAAAAACCTGGAAGAGATTCCTCTGAATTACGATACGTACGAGGATTAGCGCTTGAGTCGATCCCGGGAGGACTTAGTCATTTTTTTGTTGCCTCTTTCCAGTGGTACCAGGCGTATCCCAGGATGCTGCCCAGGATGAAGATGATGATGAAGATCTCGAATTTTTGCCAATACGGATGCAGTATGGCCCAGTTATCACCCAGCTTCACTCCGATAAAGACCAAAACGTAAGACCAGATCAGCGAACCGATGAATGTCAGCACGGCAAACGTCAAAACCGGCGCTTTCCACATGCCCGCGATGAAGGAGATGAAGGTCCGGACCACGGGCAACAGCCGCGAGAAAAAGGCTGTGGAGTTGCCGTATTTTTCCATCCAGCGGTCGCCTAGCGCGATCTGTTTGGGGCTCACGAAGAACCATTTACCGTAGCGCTCCAAGAAAGGTCTCCCCAGCCAGAGCCCAAGCGCATACGAAGGCAAGGAACCGAGCAAGCAGCCGCAAGCGCCGGCCAGAGCCATCAGATGCAAATCGGCTTTGTCTTGCGAAACCAGGAAGCCGGCGAAAGTCAGTGTGACCTCGCTGGGAATCGGGATGTTGGCCGATTCCAATGCCATCAAAACAACCACGGCCAAGTAGCCCCAGGCCGCGATATCATGCGTTATCAGTGCGGAAAGCCATTCGCCCATGTGTTTAGGGTAATGGATTGGCAGGCGGAGGCGGGCGCAGCATCAATTGTTCGCGTTTGACTTCTCCGGTCGTAAACAAGGCCTGCGCGGTGTTTGCCAGGATAAGGCGGAATGAAGCGCTAATGCTCAAGAGCCAGAACAAACTCACGATGGCCCAGGCGCGGCGATTCTTGGCGCAATAAGCCAACGCTGCGCCAAAACCGAAGAGCGGTACCGCGATGGTGCAAACCCAGTCATTGCGTCCCATCGCGTCCAGATCCTTGTTGCGTCCCAGATGAAGTAACACGGCCAAACGCAACAGGAGCGGATAGACCATGAGCGTGGCGGCCAGCACCAGGATGGGCATGGTGCCTAAGGCAAACAGCGTGTTGGTGACGTAGGACGCCGTGGCATGCGTGAGCAGCGAGCGCACCACGAGCGGCAACGAGAGGAAGGCGCCCAGGATAGGCGTGAAGAGTATCCAAAAAGCCCAGCGCTTCCATACGTACCAGTACCAGACTGCA
>CAIKNB010000174.1 GCA_903828685.1 Candidatus Uhrbacteria bacterium
GTGTCGCCGTCTTAGGTGGCGGCTGCGACGAAAATTCCATCTATCCTCGACACAACCTGCAGCTGGCCCACGCCATATTGGAAGCTTGCGGTACCATCCTGACCGAGTTCCCGCCCGGCACCGAAGCGCTCAAGCACCACTTTCCGCTGCGCAACCGCATCATCTCCGGGCTCAGCCGTGCCGTAATCGTAGTCGAGGCAGCCGAAAATTCGGGCTCGCTCATCACTGCGCAACAGGCTGTGGAGCAAAACCGCGACGTGTTCGCCGTACCCGGTTCGATTTTGAACGAGCAATCCGCCGGAACCAACAAGCTGCTCAAGCTAGGTGCCATACCCTGCACCGGCGTCCAAGACATCTTGGACCATCTTTCGCTCACCGAGCAGGTGCCCACACCCACGTTCGATCCCGCAGCCCTGCCGGACAAGGAACGCCAGTTGTTTGCGCTCCTTGATGCGCCGCTCCAAAGCGACGAAATCGTGCGGCATTTGGAGCTGCCTGCGGCCGAAGTTTCCGGTCTCATCGTGTCGTTGGAACTCAAAGGTTTGATCGCCGACCAAGGCGGGCGGACTTATGCGCGCAACAAGTTCGTTTGTCGTCTCGACGATTGACAAGATGTTTGATTCCTGGTAATAATCAAAACTCTCTGCTATCTTTGCCCGTGTTTGGAAGTCAGCAGACAATAATCAACATACATGAAACTCGTCATCGTCGAATCACCGACCAAAGCAAAAACCATTTCGCGTTTTTTGGGCAAGGACTACAACGTGCTGGCCAGTTACGGCCATGTGCGCGATTTGCCCAAATCCAAGCTAGGTGTGGACACGGAACACGGCTTTGAGCCTTCCTATATAGTGCCCGTGGACCATAAGGCCAAAGTCAAAGAAATCAAGGCCGCAGCCAAGAAAGCCAAGGAGGTGTTGCTGGCGACTGATGAAGACCGCGAAGGAGAAGCCATCGCCTGGCATTTGGCGCAGATACTGGAAGAAGATCCGGAGAAAGTCGAACGCATCACGTTCCACGAAATCACGGAAACCGCCATCAAAGACGCATTGGCGCATCCGCGCAAACTGGATTTGAATTTGATTAACGCACAACAGGCGCGCCGCATCCTGGATCGCCTGGTGGGTTATGAATTAAGTCCGTTCTTGTGGCGCAAGATCAAGCGCGGACTTTCGGCCGGACGCGTGCAATCCGTGGCGCTACGCCTCATCGTGGAACGCGAACGCGAGATCAAGGATTTCAACGCCGTGGAATACTGGTCCGTAGACGGCACGTTCTCCGCCCAAGGCGGATCCGCCTCTGGCGGAAAAGCAAAGGATGATCCTCAAGAATTTGAAGCCAAGCTCCACGCTGTGGACGGCAAAAATCTGGATAAACTCGACCTGAAAAACGGCGAGCAGGCACAAGCTCTGGTGGATGAGGTCAAGAGCAAACCGTTTTCGGTCACCAAAATCGAATCCAAGGAGCGCAAGACTTCGCCGCCCGCGCCGTTCACCACTTCGACGTTGCAACAGGAAGCCAACAAGCGCTTGGGCTTCTCGGCCAAGCAGACCATGGTCATCGCGCAGCATCTGTATGAAGGCATAGAACTCGGCAACACCGGACAGGTCGGTCTCATCACCTACATGCGTACGGACTCGGTCAATTTGGCCGACAAATTTTTGACTGAAGCCGCGGACCATATCGGCCAGACTTACGGCAAGGAATACCAGCTCGAGGCGCCGCGCCGCTACAAGACCAAATCTAAGGGCGCGCAGGAAGCGCACGAAGCCATCCGCCCCACGGATCCGACGCGCTCCCCCGAATCCATCGAAGCCCACCTTGATCCGACCGAATTCAAACTCTACAAACTCATCTGGCAGCGCGCCTTGGCCACGCAAATGAAGGATGCGCGCATCCAGGGAACCTCGGCCGACCTGACTTGCGGACGCGCCATGTTCCGCGCCACGGGCCAGTCCGTGCTGTTCGACGGTTATCTCAAGCTTTACCCGGACCAAGACAAGGACAAGTTCCTGCCCAAGCTGGAGCAGGACGACAAGGTTGACGCACTCAACATCGAGGCCAAGCAGCACTTCACCGAACCGCCGCCGCGCTACACCGACGCGAGCCTGGTCAAAGCGCTGGAAGAAGCTGGCATCGGCCGTCCTTCGACGTACGCGCCCACCATCTCGACCATCATCGAGCGGCGCTACGTGGAACGCGATGATAAAAAGCGTCTCTTGCCCACGGACACGGGCTTCAGCGTCACGGACTTATTGGTCAAACATTTCCCTGACATTGTGGACTATGATTTCACTTCGCGCATGGAGAATTCGCTGGACAAGATAGCTGAAGGCGAAATGGAATGGCAGCCGCTCTTGCAGGCTTTCTACGGTCCGTTCAGCACTGTGCTCAAAGCCAAGGAAGCTGAATTGACCAAGGAAGACGAGGAACTGGCCGCAGGTTTGGTCTGCGACAAATGCGGCAAGCCCATGGCCGTGAAGCACGGCCGTTTCGGAAAATTCCTAGCTTGCAGCAACTATCCGGAATGCAAAAACACCATGCCGCTGCCGGGTGAAGCCAAACGCGCCGAACCCGAACCCACGGATGAAAAATGTCCGACGTGTGGCGCGCCCATGGTCAAGAAGGTCGGACGCTACGGACCATTCCTCTCCTGCTCGCGCTATCCGGAATGCAAAACCATCAAGAATATCGAACGCCCCGTGGTGGATGAGAACGGCAGCCCCATCAAGTGCCCCAAGTGCAACGAAGGCACCATCATCCAGCGCCAATCAAAGAAAGGCAAAGTCTTCTACGCCTGCAACCGCTATCCGGCTTGCGACCAGGCTTTTTGGGACCGTCCCATTGGAGAAAAATGCCCGCAATGCGGCTACGCCACGCTGGTGGCTAAGGGCGCATCCAAAATCGCCTGCCCCAACGAGGGTTGCGATTATAAACGCGAAATCTAAACCTGTTTCCTCAAATCCGGATTTCGGTCTAGAAACTCTGTGGTTTTAACTAAGCGATCCGCGTCGCTCGATACCATGGACAGGCTGAGCAGCCGACCGAACTCCGCGATTTTTGAATTCAAATCATTAGCCTCGTTTGAGTTTCCCAAAGCACCGGTTTTGGATTCCAACTTTTGGAAGCCGCTGCGGATCTCCTCGGTCAGGGCGCCTTTATTTTTTTCCAGCTTACGTGCCAGCGAACCGAGCTTTTTGAACGCGTCTTTCAATTTATCTTTGCTTTCTGATCCATCCTCCAACTCGATAACATCTTCTCCGCCTTCTTTCTTTTCTTTTTTTCCGCTGTTCTTTCCCTTGGCTCCCTCTAAAACCGTATTAGTTGATTTTTTATTGCCGCCAATGGCATCCGCGGTATAAGTCACGGCTTTCTTTGCCGTATCCACGGCAACACCCCCGACATCAAAAGCTAAATTACCCAAGCCTCTCTCGCTGCTATGGCCGGTTCCTCCGGCAAAACCCGTAGCGATGGCTTTTCCTGCAACGTTGAAGCCTTTTTCGATTAAGGCCTCGGGATCAAAATCTCCTCCGGTGACGATGAAATCCGGTTCTGCTTCGGCCTCCCGCTTAAGATCGGATTGCAATGCCGAGACCTTGTCCATGCCTTGCTTGAGCGCCGCGTCCAGATGCCCGAGGTCCGAAGTCTGTTGTGCTATGAATTTATCATTGCTATCGAGCGCCGCGGTCTGCGATTCTTCCTGGCGCTCCAAGCTCTCTTTACGTTTGACCAGCTCGCGATCTTCCGGATGATCATTCAACATACTAGTTACTTCACGAAGCTCGTCCTTAGTCTCGGCCAAATCCGTATTCTGCAACTCCCAAACCTTTTTGGCCTCATGCAG
Source organism: Candidatus Uhrbacteria bacterium (assembly GCA_903828685.1). Classification (GTDB taxonomy): domain Bacteria; phylum Patescibacteriota; class Patescibacteriia; order 2-12-FULL-60-25; family 2-12-FULL-60-25; genus CAIKNB01. The sequence continues at coordinate 3,845 of CAIKNB010000174.1, forward strand.
CTGCTGCTGTTTTTCCCATTGTTGGCGTCGCAGTTGGCACAAATCGTTGGCAAACTTGAGGGCCGCGATCTGCTCCCCCACATAAGCCAGATCTGCTTTGGCCGGCCTAAGATTCTGCAAATCCTGAATCTTTTTTTCGCGCTCATTAATGGACGAATTCAAATCTTCCAAAGCCGCATGATGGCGCGCGCCATTATTAGCCGAAAAGAAATCTTCGAACTGTTCCGGCTTCACGGCAAAAGCCACGGAGTCGAGCTGTAGATGTTTGGAAACGTCATCGCGGCCTTTCTGCACCTCCCCGCGCTCGGGCAAAGGTTTCTTTTCCGCTTGGTTGGCGGCAGCGGGTGCGGGCGCCAAATCAGGATTCTCGTCCTTGAACACTTGGAGCGCTTCTTTGCGCTGCGCTTCGTCGGGAATAGCTGCAATCATTTCCAGATGTTCCAAATTGCTTTTTAAGTCATCACTGGGAGCACCCGCCTTTTCTAGATCTGCGGCGCGCGCTCTTACTGCAGCCAACAGCGCCACAGCTTCTGCGCCATGACCAGCAGCTAAGACGCCAACCATATCGCCTACTTCATCACGTAACTTCAAAACCTTTTCTTGCGGCGTCTCAAGCTTGGCCGGCCTTTCGCCTTCGGCGCCACGCAAATCCGGATTCTCATTGAAAAATTCTTTAAGCCCCGCTAAACGCTGCGGTGCATCCGGACTGATGGCCGGATTGAGCAACATAGCAAAATGATCCATGTTCTCCTGCAGACTGTCTACGTTGGCGCCGTATTTCTGTAAATCGTCTACCTTGCCACGCAATTGCTTAAAGCGAGCTGCCATTTCGTCCGTCATATAGCCTCCGTTGGCCTCGAGTTCCTGCGCCAAAGAACCCAGCTCCTGGCGGTCGTCTGCGACCTGCTCTTGCACTTCTTGCGGCTTCATGGCTTCGACCTTAACTGCAGGCTGCGGTTTGATAACCTCTGCCGTCGGAGCCTCCGTCTCCCAACCCTTATCGATTTCTTCCAATGCGCGCGCCTGTTCAGCCGCAGCTTGTTCGGTTGTCTGGCCATCTGGCGCTCGATTACGCAATGCTTCTTTTTCAAGGTTGAGCTGTTCTTCCCGAGCTGCGCCTTCGGCTTCCATCTTCTGTTTCTGCATCTCCTGAAACTTATTTACTACTGCCGTCATTTGCTGTGTGGCCGCCTGTACTTTCTCAAGGTTGCCTTCGGTGGTCGCAAGTCCCAATTTGCGTACGGCCATCATAACCTCACCATGAACCGCTTCCAGATCTCGTTCCGTCAACACCTGGATATCCGAAATTTGTTGTGCGAGCTCAGGACTGCCGACATTCTCGCCGAAATTCTTGATTTCCAATCCGCCCTCGTTTTCGACCTGCTTCAAATACTCTTCGATCCCGCCTGGACCTAACTCAACAGCCACGTCCTCGGCCTTGGGTTTTGGCTTTTCCGCGGTCTGCGGCGCCTCGACTTTGGCTTCTGAATTTTTGAAGACATCTTGTTCTGGGGGAGCCATATATTTAGCTGGAGCATATCAAAAAATCACGCTTTTCTCTAGCTTGGGCTGCAGGGCATTTGTCAACCAGGCGTATAACACGCTAGGATTAGACACATGGCCGAAGACATCGGACAACTGACCAACCGCCTCATGGAGACGGTGCAGCAATATGACCCGCAAGCTGATTTGGGTAAAATCCGCGAAGCTTTCGAATTCGCCGATAAAGCGCACCAGGGCCAACGGCGCGAATCAGGCGAACCCTACATCCTGCATCCGGTGCATACGGCTTTGAATCTTGCGGAGATGAAGCTGCCGCCCAACATGATCATCGCGGGGCTGCTGCACGACGTTCCCGAGGATACGCACGTCACGAACGAAGAGATTCGCGCGGCCTTCGGCGACGATGTGGCTCGCCTGGTCGGAGGCATTACCAAAGTCGGAACCATCAAATACCGCGGCGTGGAGCGCTACATCGAAAATCTGCGCAAGATGTTCCTGACCATGGCCGAAGACGTGCGCGTGGTCATCATCAAATTCGCCGATCGCTTGCACAAC